>JANXRT010000201.1 GCA_025356735.1 Acetobacteraceae bacterium
CGCCTCGACCTTGCGGGTGTTCTCGGTGGCGGCCTCGACGACCATGTTCTTCATCGCCTTCTGCAGCTGGTCGAAGGCGCGCACCTCGATCTGGCGCACGCGTTCGCGGCTGATGCCGTACTTGGCCGACAGGTCCTCGAGCGTCTTGGGCTCGTCGGTGAGACGGCGCTCGATGATGATGTGACGCTCGCGCTCGGTGAGCTGCTTCAGGGCACCCGCCAGCATGTGCTTGCGCTGGCCCATCTCCTGGCTTTCGCCGAGGCGCGCTTCCTGGTTGGGCGTATCGTCGACCAGCCAGTCCTGCCACTCCATATCGCCTTCGGCCTTCACCGAGGCGTTGAGCGAGGAGTCGGGCCCGGCAAGGCGGCGGTTCATGTTGACCACCTCCTCTTCCGGCACGCCCAGGCGCGTGGCGATCTTGGTCACGTTCTCGGGGCTGAGGTCGCCCTCTTCGATCGCCTGCATCTGGCCCTTGAGCTTGCGCAGGTTGAAGAACAGCTTCTTCTGCGCCGCGGTCGTGCCCATCTTCACCAGCGACCAGCTGTGCAGGATGTATTCCTGGATGGCGGCGCGAATCCACCACATCGCGTAGGTCGCCAGCCGGAAGCCACGCTCCGGATCGAAGCGCTTGACGGCCTGCATCATGCCGACATTGCCTTCGCTGATCAGTTCGCCGACCGGCAGGCCGTAGCCGCGGTAGCCCATCGCGATCTTGGCCACCAGACGCAGATGAGACGTGACCAGCTTGTGTGCGGATTCCAGATCCTCATGGTCACGCCAACGATGCGACAGGGACAGCTCATCCTCATGGGTGAGCATCGGAAATTTTCGGATTTCCTGCAGGTAACGCGTCAGGTTGCCTTCTGGGGCGATATTTATTGTGGCAGCAGCCATATATAGGCTCCCTTGCCTACTGGATCCGGTAACTACCCTCTACGGCGTAGAACCCGGATCGGATTGAGCTGAGCAACGATTAGTTCAGCTTGACGATCGATCGGATACGTTTGGCCACCAAAAGCCATGGACCTCGCCCCGATTAAAGCAGCAACGTGTCCGGACGTTCCCGGCGAGACACGGTTCAAGCACTTGTGCATTTGACTGTTCCTGCCTGCACGCCTGTATCCGCGTGTTGCAGGATTAATACCGGACCACTGTGGTCCTGTCAATCGATTCGACCTAATCAGCCCACGACATCAGGATTACAATCGAGAAAGGTCAGCAATTGCGCCATATCAGGCGGCGGCTCGCTCTCGAACGATAACGGCTTGCCGCTCCTCGGATGGGCGAAGCCAAGCCGGGCCGCGTGCAGCGCCTGGCGAGGAAAGTCCAGCAACATTCCCCGCTGCGGCTCCGGCACGGTTCGCGCCGCACCTGGTATCCGCCGAAGATATACCGGGTCGCCGACGATCGGATGGCCGCGGTCCGCCAGGTGAACCCGTATCTGATGCGTGCGTCCGGTCGCCAGCCGGCACTCCAGCAACGCCACGCCGCCCATCGCGGATGGATTCAGGGGGTCGCCGTGCCAGGCTCGCAGCCGACGGTAGCGCGTCAGGGCCGGCTTGCCGCCGCTCCGCACCACCGCCATCCGTTTGCGATCGCGCGGATCGCGGCCGATCGCACCCTCGATCTCGGCTTCGACAGGGTGCGGCGTGCCCCAGCACAGCGCCAGATAGAATCGGTCCAGGTCGCGCGCCGCGAACGTCGCCGACAACGCAGCCAGAGCCATTTCCGATTTTGCCACCACCATCACGCCCGAGGTGTCCTTGTCGAGCCGGTGCACGATGCCCGGCCGTCGCTCGCCGCCGATGCCCGGCAGGCTGTCGCCGCAATGAGCGAGCAGCGCATTGACCAGCGTGCCGTCCTCGTTGCCAGGTGCGGGATGCACGACCAGGCCGGCCGGCTTGTCGAGCACGATCAGGTCGTCGTCTTCATAAAGGATGTCGAACGGGATTGCCTGCGCCATAGGCCTTGCCGCGACGACCGGCGGCCGATCGACGCTATAGATCGCGCCGGGGCGGACAAGCTCGGCCGGGCTGGCCAGCGTCCGGCCGTCGCGGGTGACCCGCCCGTCCAGGATCAGCGCCTTCAGCCGCGAGCGCGACAGCCCGGCAATGGTCTCGGCCAGGAAGCTGTCGATGCGCTGACCCGATGTCTCCGCCGGGGCCTCGACGGTAAAGGCCAACGGATCCGGCGCTGGTTCCGGCACTGGGTTCATCGGCGCCGTTCTAGGCGGTATTTGACCGCGGCGCCAAGGATTGGGCTAGAACCGCCGCATGCGTGCTTTGAAGATATTGACCATCGGGATGGCGGTGCTGATCGTCGCCGCCACCATCACCCTGGGCTTTCTGATTACAAGAAGGCTCGGCGGGGTCGCGGCCCAGCCGGTGTCCGCGGTGCTCGACGAACCCGCCGGCACCCGCATCGCCGGCATCGCAGCCCTGCCCGACCGCCTTGCTGTGCAGCTTCAGGGGGGCGGTCCCGACCGCGTCATATTCCTCGATCCCCGCAGCCTGGCACCGCTTGGCCGCGTCGCGCTCACGCATTAGCAGACAAGCGCTTGAACTCTCTGCCAAGCTGTCCTAGAAACCGCGCCTTGGCCGATGTCTCGTTCGTCTAGAGGCCCAGGACACCGCCCTCTCACGGCGGGAACACGAGTTCGAATCTCGTACGGGATGCCAAGGCTATTGAAGGCCTGACTACCTACTTTTTTACCGAGGCCGGCATCCCCGCCGGATCGATGCTCATGCCGAACGCCTCCTGGTTGTGCGCGTGGCACAGGTGATGCAGCCCGAACACGCTCTCGATCGCGGTCTGCTGGCCCTGGATGTCCAGCGTCCGGTTGACCGCCTCCTTCGTCAGCTTCAGCGCGAACGCCGGCATCCTGGCGATCCGTGATGCCAACGCCAGGGTGAACGCCGCCAGGTCGGCGCGGGGCACGACGTGGTTGACCATACCGAAGCCGCGGGCTTCTTCGGCGCTCCAGAAATCGGCGGTGAACAGCAGTTCCTTGGCCTTGCGCGGCCCCAATTCCCACGGGTGCACGAACCACTCGACACCACACACGCCCATCGTCACCACCGGATCGCAGAAGCTGGCGTCCTCGCTGGCGATGATCAAATCCATTGCCCAGGCCAGCATCAGCCCGCCGGCGATGCATTTGCCCTGCACCTCCGCGATCGTCGGCTTCGACAGGTTGCGCCAGCGACGGGTTGCCTGCAGGTAGATTTCCTGCTCTCGCGCGTAGCGGCCGTGGGCGGCGATTTCGGAAAAACCGCCCCAGGTGCCGATTACCGGGAAGTCCTTGCCAAGTTCGGATTTGCCGGACCGGCGCAGATCGTGCCCGGCGGAGAAATGCGGGTCGGCGCCGGCGAGGACGATCACCTTGACCGCATCGTCGGCGATGGCGCGGTCGAAGGCGGCGGTCACGTCGTAGGTCATCTGCAGGTTCTGCGCGTTGCGCATCTCCGGGCGGTTCATCACCACCCGCGCCACGCCCGGCGCCGCGTCCTGGTAGGTCACCGTTTCATAGTCGCCCATGGCGTTTCCCCTTTGCCTTTGCCGGAATGCTAGGGCGTTTCCGCCACCGCCGAAACCGCCTAGCCTCGATCGAAATCCCGGGGGAATCCAGACCATGCCGTCAGGCGTCTTCGACTCCATCCTGCTGCGCGACTCGTGGAGCACGCAGGAACTCCGAAATATCTTCAACGACCAGGCGCGGGTACAGGCCTGGTACGACATCGAGGTCGCGCTCGCGCGGGAACAAGCCGCATTCGGTATCATCCCGGAGGCGGCGGCGCGCGACATCGCGGCTCATGCGCGGGTCGAGAACGTCGATCTGGAGGCGATCGCCGTCGCCATGCAGCAGGTCAAGCACCCGCTGGTGCCCTCGCTCCGCGCGTTGCAGGCTTTGTGCACCCCTGAGCACGGCGAGTACCTGCATTTCGGGCCGACCACGCAGGACATCCTCGACACCGGCACCATGTTGCAGCTGAAACAGGCCCACACGGTGTTCCTGCGCGACCTCACCGCGATCGGCCAGGCACTGTTCGACCTTGCCAAGACCCACCGCGCCACGCCGATGACAGGGCGCACGCACGGCGTTCAGGCGCTGCCGATCACATTCCGGCATAAATGCGCCGTGTGGTTGCGCGAGGTCGCGCGTCACCGTGAACGGCTGCTTGCCGCCGAGGCGCGCATATTCGTCGGGTCCATGGTCGGCGCCGTCGGCTCGATGGCGTCATTCGGCTCCCAGGCAATCGAGCTCGAAGCCGCCATCATGCGCCGGCTCGGGCTCGGCTTGGCCGATATCTCGTGGCAGCCGGCGCGCGACCGGTTCGTCGAATATGTCAGCCTGCTCGGCCTCGTCGGCGGCACGCTGCACAAGATTTGCAACGAGGTCTTCAATCTCCAGCGCAACGAGATCGACGAGCTGCAGGAGCCGTTCAACGCCGGCAAGGTCGGCTCCTCGACCATGCCGCACAAGCGCAACCCCTCGGTGGTGGAGGGCGTCATCACCGTCGGCCACGCTCTGCGCCACAATGTCGCGCTGATGTACGAAGCCATGGTGCAGGAGCATGAGCGCGACGGTGCGATGTGGAAGGTCGAGTGGAAGGCCCTGCCCGAGGCTTGCCTGCTCGCCGGCCGGATGCTGGCGACATCGCTGCACGTGTTGTCCAACCTGATCGTCAACACCGACAAAATGCGCGAGAATTTGGACCTGCTTGGCGGGTTCCTGCTGTCGGAGCGGATGATGTTCCATCTGTCGGAGAAGCTGGGAAAGCAGACCGCGCACGAGGTCGTCTATGAGGCCGCGATGCACGGGCAGGAGCACGGCACCGATTTCGAGACCGCGTTGCTGGCCGATCCGCGCGTCAGCCGGCATATCTCCGCGGACGAAATCCGGACGGTGCTGGACCCCACGACCTATCTGGGCTTATCGCCAGAGCTGGTGGATCGGGCCTTGGCGCAGACGTTGTCGGAAGGCTGGATTACGGACGCTTAGGCGCCGCAGGCAGAAAAAGCATGGGGCTCTGCTCCAAACCCCGCCGCGCCTAACTTAGTAGAGGGGTTACAAGGGGCGACGGCCCCTTGGTGGGGTCGAGGGGCAGAGCCCCCGCCTTCTATCCGCCGCCGATTTTGGGAATAAGCACGATCTCACTATCGGCCTTTAAGGGCGCAGCGTAAGAGTCCTGGTAAATCTCACCGTCTATCGCAACGGCCATGCCGTTCTCGACCTGCGCTCCCAGTCCGGGGAATCTTTGATCCAGTTCCCGGATCAACTGACCAAAACTATTGGCCATGACTTCGACCTCCGTCCTGCCGCCGAGATACTGGCGGCAGGAGGAGCCCGAGATGTGGACTGTCGGCACTAGCCCGCCTTGGCGTCCATCGCCGCGCGCAGCTTCGGCGGCGACATCGGTAGATGCGGCATGCGGATGCCGATGGCGCCGCGGATGGCGTTGGCAACGGCGGCCATGGGGGGCACGATGGGCACCTCGCCGACGCCCTTGGCGCCGAACGGATGGCGCGGATTCGGCACCTCGATCATCACCGCCTCGATCATCGGCATGTCGGAGGCGACCGGCACGCGGTAGTCGAGGAAGCCGGCATTATCAAGCTTGCCCTGCTTGTCGTAGATGTATTCCTCGTTCAGCGCCCAGCCGATGCCCTGCGCGGCGCCGCCTTGAATCTGGCCCTCGACATAGCTCGGGTGGATGGCGCGGCCGACATCCTGGATCGCGGTGTAGCGCAGCACCGTGGTGTGGCCGGTTTCGGGATCGACCTCCACGTCGCAGATGTGGGTGGCGAAGCCGGGTCCGGCGCCCTGGGCGTTGACAGAGACCTCGGCGATGATCGGGCCGCCAGTCTTGGCGGCCTTCAGCGCGATCGCGGCCAGCGGCATCGGATCGAAGCCGCCGGCGTTGGCACCAGCCGGCACCGCCTCGCCGTCCTTCCAATCGACCGCCTCGACGGGGATTTCCCAGATCATCGCGGCGCGCTTCTTGAGGTCATCGCGCACCCGTTCGGCGGCCTGGGTCACCGCCATGCCGGTGGCGAAGGTCACGCGCGATCCGCCGGTCAGGTGGGTGAAGCCGATGGTCGCGGTGTCGCCGATCACCGGGCGGACCTTTTCCACCGGGATGCCGAGCACCTCGGCCGCCATCATCGCCATCGAGGCACGCGAGCCGCCGATGTCCGGGCTGCCGGTGACGATCGAGACGCTGCCGTCCTCGTTGACGTGCACGGCGCCGGTCGACTCGCCGCCGATGTTGAACCAGAAGCCGGAGGCGACGCCGCGGCCCTGGTTGGGGCCGAGCGGTGCTGTGTAGTGCGGGTGGTTCTTGGCGGCTTCCAGCGTTTGGGTGTAGCCGATGTTCTGGAAGGTGACGCCGTAGGCGGTCTTGGTGCCATCCTTGGCCGCGTTCTTCTCCCGCAGCGCGATCGGGTCCATGCCGAGCTTCAGCGCCAGCTCGTCCATGGCACTTTCGGTGGCGAAGGTCGAGATCGGCGCGCCGGGTGCCCGGTAGGCCGCGACCTTCGGACGGTTGGAAACGACATCGTAGCCGGTGATGGTGACGTTCTTCAGGTCATACATCGCGAAGCACGTCATGCAGCCCGGCTGCACCGGCGAACCCGGGAACGCGCCGGCCTGGAACTTCAGCACGGCGGTCGCCGCGGTGATGGTGCCGTCCTTCTTCGCACCCAGCTTGACCGCGATGGTGCCGCCGGAGGTCGGCCCGGTGGAGCGGAACACATCTTCGCGCGTCATTACCATCTTGACCGGCCGGCCGGTCTGCTTGGACAGCGCCATGGCAATCGGTTCGAGGTAAACAACCGTCTTGCCGCCGAAGCCGCCGCCGATTTCCGACGGCATGGCGCGGATATCGGACAGCTCCATTCCGAGCAGCTTGGCGCAGTAGGCGCGGACCATGAAGTGGCCCTGGCTGGAGCTGTAGATCAGCGACTGCCCGTCGGAGCCGACGGTGACGACGCAGGCATGGGGTTCGATGTAGGCCTGATGGACCGCCTGGGTTGTGTAATAGCCCTCGACCACCACATCGGCCTCGGCGAAGCCGGCATCGACGTCGCCGAGCTTGAACGCGACGCGCTTGGCGATGTTGGAGGCGGTGGTCGCCTTCGGCTCGACACCGGCGGTGAACAGGTCGTCATGCAGGATCGGCGCGCCGGGCAGCATCGCGTCCTCGACGTCGATCACGAACGGCAGGATTTCGTATTTGACTTCGATCAGCTCCAGCGCCGCATCGGCGATGGCGGAGGAAGTTGCGGCAACCGCGGCCACGGCGTGGCGTGATACAGCACCTTGTCGCGGGCCATGACATTTCGAGAAAGGTCACGGAAGTTCATCGGCCCCTCGCCGACGAACGCCTCTTCCGAGGCGATCTCGGGGAAGTCGGCGGCGGTCACGACGCCCTTCACGCCGGTCAAGGCGCGCGCCTTGCTGGTGTCGATCGAAACGATCCGGGCGTGGGCGTGCGGGCTGCGCAGCAGCTTGCCGGTCAGCATCCCGGGCAGCCCGAAATCGGCGCCGAACACCGCGCGGCCAGTCACCTTGTCGGCGCCATCAGGGCGGACCGGGCGGGTGCCGACGACCTTCAGCTCGGCCTTGTTGAGGTAGCTCATGCTGTAACTCCACGCATTTCGGCGGCGGCGTCCATCACCGCGCGGATGATCTTGTCGTAGCCGGTGCACCGGCAGAGGTTGCCGGCCAGCCAGTAGCGGGCCTCGGTCTCGGTCGGGTTGGGATGGCGATCGAGCAGCGCCTTGGTGGCGACGATCAGCCCCGGGGTGCAGTAGCCGCATTGCAGCGCCGCATGTTCCAGGAACTTGCGCTGCACGGGATGCAGCTCGTCGCCGTTGGCGACGCCCTCGATGGTGATGATCTCATGGCCCTCGGCCTCGACCGCCAGCATCAGGCAGGAACACACCAGCCGGCCATCGACGATGATGCTGCAGGCGCCGCAGTCGCCCGAGCCGCAGCCCTCCTTCGATCCGGTCAGGTGCATCTCGTCGCGCAGCGCGTCGAGCAGGCTCATGAACGGCTCGGCCAGGAATTCGGCCGGCTCGCCGTTGATCGTGGTGGTGACGTGTTGCTTGCTCAATGCTTTGTTCCCGCTGCTTGTCCAAGGGCGCGCTGCACGGCGATCGCCGCCGCCCGGCGGGCCAGAACCCCCGCCACCTTGATCCGAAAATCGATCGTTCCGCGCTTGTCGTCGATCGGGTTGCACACGGCGCGCGCCGCCGCATCCAGCTTGGCCAGCGCCGCGTCGTCCAGCTTCGAGCCGATGATCGCGTTGGCGCCGTCCACCACCAGCAGCTGCGTCGGCGCTACGGCGCCCAGCGACACCCGCGCGTGGGTGATCACGCCGGCCGCATCCAGGGTCACGTTGACCGCGGCGCCGACCACGGCAATGTCCATCTCGGTGCGCGGGATGAACCGCAGGTAGGCGCCCGACGAGCGCGCCGCCGGTTTCGGCAGCTTGAATTCCAGGATGAACTCGCCACGCGCCAACGACGTGCGGCCCGGGCCGATGACAATCTGCTCGACCGGTACGGCACGCTGGCCGTTCGGCCCGACCACGATGGCGATGGCGCCTGCCGTGATCATCGCCGGCACGCTGTCGGCCGCCGGCGAGGCGTTGCACAGGTTGCCGGCCAGCGAGGCACGGCCCTGCACCTGGGTCGAGCCGATCAGGTTGGCCGCCTCGACGATGCCAGGGTATGCAGCGGCCAGCCCGGCATGCTCGCCGATCACGGCGCCGGGCGTCGCGGCGCCGATCACGAAGCCGGCCTCGGTCTCGATGATGCCGAGTATGCCGGGAATCTTCTTGGTATCCATGATGATGTCGGGCTTGACCCGGCCGGAGCGCAGCTGAACCAGCAGATCGGTTCCGCCGGAAAGGATCTTGGTCAGGCCGGTAGCGCCGGTTAGCAGCGCCACGGCCTCGTTGACGGTGGTGGGTGAGGCGTAACTCAGGCTCATGTTCGCTCCTGCTTGGGCGCGCCAATCCGGGTGGTTCCCGGGTGCCGCCAAAATGATACCCGACGGTAGCCTGTCGCGCCGCCTTGGTCGAGAGGCCGCGTTTCAGCCAGCGCGGGAGAAAAAGGCGTCCAGCACCGCAACGAAGCCTTCCGGATCGTCGGCGTGCACCCAATGCCCCGAATTCTTGATCGTGACAAACCGGGCGCGCGGAAAGATGTCCGTGATGATAGTGCGATGCTCGGCCCGGATGTAGCCCGACCGCTCACCGGCAATGAACAGGGTCGGCCCGGCATAGCGCGCCATCAACACCGGCCAGCTCTCGATATCGGGCAGCCCGGCGGCGATCTCGGCCAAACCGATCCGCCAGTGCGGCGGGTCGCCAAGCGCCAGGTTCTGCAACAGGACCAGGTTCTGCAACAGGAACTGCCGCATCGCCGGGTCGGCGACGGCTGGCGCCAACGCCGCGTCCGCCGCCGCGCGGGTCAGGTCCGGGCGCAACTCCATCGCCGCCATCGCCGCCGCGTAGCCTTCGAAGGCCGACGCATAAGCCACGGGCGCGATGTCGACCACCACCAGCCGCGCGACGGCCGCGGGAAAATCCAGCGCCAGCCGCATCGCGACCTTGCCGCCCATCGAGTGCCCGACCACCAGCGCCGGGCCTGCAGCGCGCGCGGAAAGACTTTCAGCAACGTCCGCCGCCATGTCGGAATATGTCATTCCCTCGCCATGCGGGCTGGCACCATGATTGCGGAGGTCGAAAGCAATCACCCGGAATTTCGCCGCCAATCGCCGTTGCACCGTGCCGAAGTTCCGCGCCTGGCCGAACAATCCGTGCAGCAGCACCAGGGCCGGCCCCTCCCCCACCTCGACCCCATGTAGGATCACGCGATGCGCCGCCGGAATACGCCCGATGGCACGATCGCGAACGCCACACCGGCTAGGATCAGGGCCGAGCCGAGCAGCAGGTCGGGCGTGAATGGCTCACCGAGGAACAGGTTGGACAGCACCAGCCCCGCTGCCGGCGTCGCCAGGAACCCGACCGACGATACCACCGCCGGAAGCTTCGCCGTCGCCTCCAGCACGCACCAGGTGCCGACCGGCCCGGCGATCAGTCCGATATAGGCCAGCGCCAGCCATCCGGACGGATGCGGCCCAAACGTGCCGTGCGGCGCGAACGCCAGCGCCACGGGTATCAGGATCGCCGAGCCAAGCAGGAAACATCCGGGCAGAAGCTCGAACATCGACAGGCGCGGCGGTGCCGCGCGGGTGACCAGAATCGCCACCGACCAGGCGAGCCCGGCACCCAACAGCATCGCATGGCCGACCAGAATCCGCGGGTCGGACCAGTCGATCGCCCACGGCCCGGTCAGTACCGCGACCCCCAGCAACCCGATTCCTGCCGCCAGCCAGCGTCGCGTCGGCATCCGCTCCCGCAGGAAGATCAGCGACAGCGGCACCACGAAGATCGTCGTCGTGTTGGCTAGGATCGCGGTCCGCCCGGCCGGCACCCACGCCACGGCCAGGTGCGCCAGTACGAAGAACAGCGCCAGCTGCAACGCGCCGACCGCCGCCATCGTCGAAAAGTCGCGCCGTCCCGGCAGCCGCAGCCGCCTCATCGCCGCGACAACACAAGTCACCGCCACGAACGACAGCACGCCGCGGCCGGCGGCAAACCACAGCGGCGTGGCACCCTGCGACAACGCATATTTGGCCGCCGGCCAGGCGCTGCTCAGCAACAGCACGGACAAGCCGAGCTGGAGCAAGCCGGCTCGGCTGATGCCTGGCTCGGGCTTTTGCGCGGTGATGGTTGTTTCCATAGCCTCGAAGGAAGTGAAGGCCAGGCTCTGCCCTGGACCCGCTAAAGGCATGCCTTTAGAAACCATCCGTCAAGAAAGTCCAGGGTAGGCATTCCATGCGCTCGGTCATCCTCCTGCTAAGCCTTCTCGTAAGCTTCGCGGCGCTCGCGGCCGAACCGGTCAAGATCGGCATCACCACCATCCTCAGCGGGCCGACCGCCGACCGGGGCCAGTCCGAGCAGTACGGCGCCCAGCTGGCGGCGGACCGCATCAACCAGGCCGGCGGCGTGCTCGGCCGGCCGATCGAGCTGTTCTATGCCGACAACGCCTGCAAACCCGACATCGGCGTCCCCGCCACCCGCCGGCTGATCGAGCAGGTGCACGTCCCGGTCATCATCGGCGCGCTATGCACCCCGGTCACCCATGCGATCCTGCCGGTGATCGCCGAGGCCAAGATACCGCTGGTGATCGCGACCTCCGCCGGGCAGGACTTCGTCGATGCCTCCGGCGTCGGCGGCAACGACTATGCCTTCAAGACCATCCCGTCCGAGCTCGACATCAGCCGTGGCCTGGTCCGCTGGCTGGTGTCGCAGAACGTCAAATCAGTCGCGATCGTCGCCGATGCCGGCGGCTTCTTCGCGACCAATGCCAAGGCCTTCGCCGCCGCGGCGGCAAAGGCCAACATCCAGGTCACCCGCCAGGAAACCATAGAACCGGGACACGCCGATCTCGCGGCGCTGCTCGACACGCTGAACGCCGGGGCACCGGACCGGTTGGTAACGTTCCTCGGCCCCTCCACGGCAGGACTGTTCCGCGCCTACGAGGCCGGCGGCTGGAAAATTCCGGTGACCGGCCGCCTCGATCCAGCCAGCGCGCTCGCCGCCGTCTCGCCGGGGTTTCGCGAGGCTGGCGGCCTTGCCAACCTGACCTCCGTCACCGTGTTCACCCCCGCGCTTGACACTCCGGGGGTCGCGGATTTCGTCGCCGCCTACAGTGCCCGCTATGGCCTGACGCCGACGCAACGCTCGTTCTTCGTCTACGAGGCGACCTACCTGGTGGCTGACGCCATCCGCCGCGCCGGGTCCGACCAGCCGGCTGCCATCCATGCGGCGCTGAAAACCACCACGATGCCCTCGCGGCTCGGCGGCACCTACGCGCCCGACGACCACAACCATGCCCACACACCGCTGCAGATCGTCGGACTGCGTGACGGTCGGCCCGCGGTTATTGCCGTCGAGTAGCCAGCCTCAGTCGGACACGCGCAGCATGATCTTGCCGATATGCGCGCTGCTTTCCATCATCGCGTGCGCCCGGGCCGCCTCGGCCAGCGGGAAGGTTGCATGGATCACCGGCCCCGCGCGGCCGGCATCCAGCATCGGCCACACGGTGGCCCGCAATTCGGCCGCGATCTCGCCCTTCTGCGCCGTTGTCCGTGGCCGCATGGTCGAGCCGGTGAACACCAGCCGCTTCACCATGATCGGCAACAAATCGAGGCTTTCGACTTTCGAACCCTCCAGGAACGCGATCTGCACCAGCCGCCCATCCATCGCCAGCGATTTCAGGTTTCTCGAAGTGTAGGGCGCGCCGACCATGTCGAGCACCACATCCACCCCGCGACGCTCGGTGATACGGGAGATCTCGTCGGCGAAATCCGCGGTGCGATAGTTGATCGCCGCGGCGGCGCCGAGCTTCACGCAGGCCTCGCACTTCGCCTCCGATCCGCCGGTGACATAGACGGTGGCGCCGATTTCGCGCGCCAACTGGATCGCGGTGACGCCGATGCCGCTGCTGCCGCCGTGGATCAGCACGCTCTCGCCGGCGCGCAGCCGTCCGGCCATGAACAGGTTGGCCCAGACGGTGAAATAGGTTTCCGGCAGCGCGGCCGCGCGGATCGCGTCATAACCCGCAGGCCAGGGCAGCGTCTGCGCGGTCGGCGCCGTGCAGTATTCGGCATAGCCGCCGCCATTGGTCAGCGCGCAGACCCGATCGCCAATCGCGAAGCCATCTGCCTCCGGCCCCAGGGCGACGACCTCGCCGGACACTTCCAGCCCGATCAGCTTGCTGGCGCCGGGCGGCGGCGGGTAGTGCCCCATGCGCTGCGCGATGTCCGGCCGGTTGACCCCGGCCGCCATCACCCGGATCAAGACTTCGTCCGCCTTTGGCTCCGGCAACGGGCTCGTGGCCATCACCAGCACCTCCGGCCCGCCGGCACCATTGGCGGAAACATGGTTCATGGTCTGCGGTAGGGTCATGCGCGGTCCTGTCGTTTTCACGTCCCGGCGAAACTCACGCGGCCGGCACGGGCCGTCAACCGGACACGCCGTTTCAGCTGTGGGAGTTCGCCGCGACCAGCAGGCCTGGCGGCAGCCACGCGCGCGTCACCTTCCAGGTGAAATGACGGAGTTCCAGCTGCAGGCGCAGGTCGGGCACACCCGCCGCCTGCCCTTGCGTGTGATAGATCATCGTGAAGCGGCTCGGGCCATCGAAGAACGCATACCGCAGGCCCAGCATCTCCTGCCCGGGCCGCAGCTCCGGCCCCGCCACCCGGGTCGCCGACACAAGGTTGTCCGGGTTGATGTTGGCATCGACCGCGTTGCCGGCGATCTCACGCACGAACGAGAAGCCGAACGGCGGCAGCGTGTTGTTCGCGGCGATCATCGTCGTCGGCGTTTCGGTGACCTCGTCGCAGATGTCCTCCTTGATGCCGTCGCGCACGGCGTCCCAATCGACCAGCCGGGCCAGCACGGACGCATCCCCGCTGCTGAGCGCCGCACCGAGGCGACAGAGCGTGACATAGGGATAGACCAGGAACCCGAACAAAAGCACCGCCACGATGCTGACGGCGGGACGTGGCAACCTGTTTCTCCTGCTCATGGACCATCCCCGAAACGATGATACCGGAAGCTCCGCTTCCTCCGCGCATTAGACAACTACCAGGAATGCCTTGGAATCTCCAATAAACTCCTGTCGATCAAGGCTCTGAGATCATTTGTTACCCAGCGGCGGAGCCGTCCTCGACGCCCGCGGCGGAGCCGTCCTCGACGCCCTCGGCGGAGCCGTCCTTGATGATCGACGCGAACAGCGCCGGATCCGTCGCTCCTTCGGTGCCGAACGCCAGCACACGGCTTTTCGAGTTCAGTCCTAGCATCTCGCGTGCCGTGGGATCCGATGCCGCCAGCAGCAGGCCGGCCAGCCCCGCCACCCCGGACTCGCCGATGACCAGGCCATGGCGGAACAGCAGGCGCATGCAGCCGATCGCCGCCTCGTCCGGAATGGCCATGAAGGCGGCGGCGGCGCGCGACAGCTCCTGCCATGCCAGCAGGCTCGGCTCGCCGCACGCCAGTCCCGCCATCAGCGTGTCGAGTTCGCCCGGCACGGCGGTCAGCCTGCCCGCTTCGGCGCTGGCCAGCAGGCAGGCGGCGCGGTCGGGTTCCACCACCACCAGCGCGGGCGGTAGGGCATAGCGGGCGCGGAGCTGGATGGAGACCGCA
>JANXRT010000275.1 GCA_025356735.1 Acetobacteraceae bacterium
TTGAGCATCTTCAGCTTCTTCCCATCTTCAAGGCAGATCAGGTAATCCGCGAAGATCGACTTTTTCACGGGCACTGCGGGTTGTGGCCGTCCGGCATCTTCTGGGGTTTTCCCGATTCTGGCCAATGTCCGGAATACATCCTGGATCAGAGCCGGCAAAGCATCTGGCGGCACGGAGTTGTTCGAGACATGCGCCGAGACGATTTGGGCAGTCAGCCCAAGAACATTTCCCATCAATGGGATATCCATCTATTTCAGTCCTTCCGATCTTCCTCTGCCTGCGTCGATAAAATAGCCTGATACTGCCTGCAATACTCAAGGGTTAAAATGACGGTTACCAAGGAGATGGCAGGTGAGCCGGCAGATCAGGAACTCGACGTCACAAAAGACGTCTGTCCGATGACATTCGTCAGGGTCAGGCTGGCGCTGGACCGAATGCTTCCAGGTCAAACGCTGCACATCCGTCTGACCGGCAGCGAACCGGCGGAGAATGTCCCACGAACCGCTGTCGGTTTAGGTCATCGGGTAATTTCTAAGATCGTTGGTCCGGACGGCGTGGTTTCATTGCTGTTGCAGCGGGGCGATTGAACTGCCGCGCGCTGTTCCAAGCCGTGCTTTCACCAGCGTGGCTTTCAAGACCAGGGCGTCGTCGCCGCTGGTGTAGTAGGCGCTACGACGCCCAACCTGCCGGAAGCCGAGACTTTGATACAATGCGATCGCGGCAGCGTTCCGGGTTGCTACCTCAAGGAACATGGCAGTGGCACCCGCCTCGGCCGCATGTGCCTGCGCCGCTGCCAGCAAGGCTCTTCCGACGCCCTGACGGCGGACGGCGGGCGCCACGGCAAGCGTCAGAATTTCGGCTTCATCGCCGGCCAACCGAGCCAGCACAAAACCATTGTCGGCGTTGATCAGACCGAAGACACCGGTAAGCTCAAGCTGTAGCCGGAGCACGTTCTCGGTCCATGTTTCCGGCTGTGGGAAGGCGGCGGCATGAATGTTCGCCATAGCTTGCGCATGAATGGCGTTCGCCATTTGGATGCGGCTCATGTCGTGGTTAGTGCTCAGCGTCAGCTGCGGTGAAGACTGGCTTCGTGGAGCTCATGGCTGACCGTAGGCGAGGCCGACTGACCTCCGGCTCGTCGACGTAGAAAGGTTGGCTAGCCCGCGGCGGCAGGTCAGCGCGCTTGCGAAGCCAGGATGCCGAGGCGATCTGTCCAGGAGATGGCAGGCGGGCTGCGGTCAGCATCACGTCCGCACCTCGGGCGGCAAGCGACGCGGCAACAGGGATCGCGGCATCTCCGGCAATGGCGACCGGATGTTCAGGCAGCGGCAGGAATTCCATTGGCAGGCTGATCGCGACGCCGTCGCGCTCCAAGAACACCCGGTTGCGCCGACTGGCCGTGACGCACCACAGCTTCCGACCGGTCCCGAAAGGCGCCGCCTGGGACAACGCCTCGCCAACCGTGACGCCGATGACCGGAACGTCGAGCGCCAGCCCGAGGCCATGAGCCAGCGACAAGGCCGATCGGATGCCAGTGAAGCTTCCCGGCCCGAGGGTGACGGCGATCCAGCTTAGGGTCCCACCGGCCTCGGATTGCGCGAGAACGGTTCTTACCATGTCGGCTAATCGGGAAGACTGCCCTCGGGGGCTGGCCTGACACAGAACCGACAGAACCGCACCATCTCGAACAATCGATGCCTGGCAGGCAGCCAGCGCCGCGTCTATGACCAGTATGCGCATAAGGATCAAGCTAACGGAACCAGATGGAGCCGGAAAGGCGTAAACTCCGAAGTTGAATCCGCTCAGTTGCCGTTGATCGGCACAAGGTGCGACAGGAATGTCTCGGCGCAGGCCTGCCAACTGTAGCGCTCGGCATGACGTCGGCAGGCAGCCCGATTTCCGCCGAGGGCTTCCAGCGCCGCCCGGCGCAGGTCAAAATCGACGCAGCCGACCTTGTCATCCGCTGCAAGCAGGACATCCTTTGGACCCGTTACCGGGAACGCGGCGACCGGCGTGCCGCAGGCGAGCGCTTCCAGGATGACCAGGCCGAACGTATCCGTGAGGCTTGGGAACATGAAGACGTCACCGCCGGCATAGGCGTGTGCCAGCGCCTCGCCGTGTAGCGGTCCGTGGAAATGGACCTGCGGATAGCTGCGCTTCAAGGAAGCCAGTTGCGGTCCGCCGCCAACCACAACTTTCGAGCCCGGCAGATCGAGATCGAGAAACGCCCGGATGTTCTTCTCGATCGCCACCCGTCCGACATAAAGGAAAATTGGCCGCCTCAGTCCCCAATCCTGGCGGGGCAGGATTTCCGGATCGTCAGGTTTGAACAGGTCGAGATCGACGCCCCGGGACCACGCGCGGATGTTCTGAAAACCACGACCGGTAAGTTCCTGGCGAAGGCTTTCCGTTGCGACCATGGTACCGGCGGCGGCGCCATGGAACCGGCGCATCCATGCGTAGATCGGACGAACCGGCAGGCCGATGCGGGCCTGAACGTACTCGGGGAACCGGGTGTGAAATGCCGTTGTGAAGCGAAAGCCGGTGCGTCTGGCCCAGGCCCGCGCGGCAAGACCCAACGGACCTTCGGTTGCGATGTGCAGGGCGTCCGGGCGGAACGCGTTGATCATCCTCACCAATCGCCGGGCGGGAAGGATCGACAACGATATGTCCGGGTATGTCGGGCAGGGAACCGTTCGGAAGCGATCCGGCCCGACCACCTCGACCACATGACCCATCGCCCGCAATTCGCGCGAGACGGTGGACAGGGTCCGGACGACGCCGTTGACCTGCGGCAGCCATGCATCGGACACGATCAGGATGCGATGGACAGGAGCAACCGAGAGCATGGCAGGCGGCAGGTCCGTCGAACGAGCAAGGATGGCTTCAGACAGAGGCCGGTTCCCGCCCAAGTTGTGGCCCGTTCACGACAGACGCTTTGGCACCGGTTGAAGACGCATGCTCCAGCTTAGGGGCTAAAAACGACAACCGGTTGATGGCCGCCCAATCGACCAGCTCGAACCGGCCATCATGATGCTCGACCAGGGCGGTGCAACTTTCCACCCAATCGCCGTCATTCATGTACAGCATCCCATTCACCTCCCGCATCTCGGCATGGTGGATGTGGCCGCAGACGACTCCGTCGAAGCCCCGCCGTCGTGCCTCGTTGGCAAGTGCCGCCTCGAACCGGCCAATGGCCTTGACTGCCTCCTTGACCTGACGCTTCAGCCAGGCGGACAGCGACCAGTAGGGATATCCAAGCCGCCGGCGCACCACGTTGAACCATCGATTGACCACAAGGGCGCTGACATAGGCACCGTCACCCAGCAGGGCGATGAACTTGGCGTAGCGAACGACGCTGTCGAATTCGTCCCCGTGCATCACCAGAAGCCGCCGACCGTCCGCGGCCACATGGACCGCATCCTTGCGGAGGCGGATGCCGCCGACCTCCAATCCCACCGGCAGCCACGCTCGGAACATCTCATCGTGATTGCCGGGGATGTAGGTTACCTCGGCACCACTGCGGGCGTGATGCAGAATGAGGCGCAGCACCTCATCGTGGTTGGCGTCCCAGTACCAGGATTTTCGAAGGCGCCATCCGTCTATGATGTCGCCAACCAGAAACAGTCGGTCGCAGGACATCCGGCGCAGAAAATCGGCGAGGAAGTCGCTGCGACAGCCGCGGGTACCGAGATGAGTGTCCGAAATGAACACCGCTCGATATCTAGGCTGAAGCCCATGGCTGACGGAAACATTCATGGGCCCGGCTCCACGCCTGATAGAAATACGTTATCTACAATCGTGGGACATAGGACAGGATGCGATTCGGCAAAATGAATCTTTGATTACGTCGCTGGGCGAAGGCGTAAGTAGTTTCACTGAAATTTCATAAATAGAATAAAATTACGCCTTATTTATATTGTAATACTTCTGCTATATTGCGAGGTAATAAAAATTTTTAGTTTGTCTTCAAACCTGTTTCATCTCGTCGGATGATTATCATCTTCAATCCGGTTGCTGGCCGGCGCCGCACTCAACGCCTTTGGCAAGTGCTTGACGTCATGATGGCCAATGGCATCCGTGTGGACCTGGTGGAAACCGCATGGGCGGGTCACGCGGAGGTTCTGGCACGTGATGCCTGCAACAATGGCAAGCGAATGGTGGTGGCCGCGGGTGGCGACGGCACCATCGCCGAAGTCGCCAACGGATTGATGGGGACCGACACGCGGCTCGGGGTCATACCTTTGGGCACCGCCAACGTCCTTGCCAACGAACTCGAGCTTCCGTTCGCGCCTCGCGCGGTGGCGGCCGCCCTGGCGTTCGGGCGCACTCGCTCGCTTTGGCCCGGTATCGTGAAAGGCGGAAATGCGTCACGGCTGTTCGTGCAGATGCTGGGCGTCGGGTTCGACGCACACGTGGTGCACCACCTATGGCTGCCGCTCAAACGCGCCACCGGTAGGGGGGCCTATGTGCTGCAGACGCTGCGAGAAATACCGCGGTACGATTTCGGCCGCATTCGGCTTCATATCGATGGAACGGAGGTCGAAGCTGGGAGCGTGATCATCAGCAAGGGCCGGTTATATGCTGGCAAATACCTTTTGGCGCCCACGGCAAGGCCGAGCGAGGCAGGATTCTCCGTGGTGCTGTTCGATCGGTCAAGCCGGGCCGCGGCGATGATGTATGGCGCGGCGTTACCGTTGGGCTTGCTGCATCGGGCGCCGGGGGTCCGCCATATCCGTGCCAATCACATCGAATTCATCGGCAACGAGGTATTACCCGTTCAGGCAGACGGAGACCCTGTAGGCTGCACGCCGCTTAATGTCAGCAATGCGCCAGGACCAATTCGAATCGTTGTCGGATAAGCACAAAAAGTCCGGCCGGATCGCCGACCGGACTTTATTGTAAGCTTAGACCTTCTGTTCAGCGTTGACCGCGCACCATCTGCCCCGGCAACTTGCCTGTTGCCTCGCCGTTCCGGTAGGTAACCTGGCCTGAGACAATAGTGGCCTCATAGCCGTCCGCCTTCTGCAGCAGCCGACGACCGCCGGTTGGAAGATCATACGCAACATAGGGGCGGCCGAAAGCGATCTTGTCCCAGTCGAGGATGTTGAGGTCGCCCTTCTTGCCGAGCTTGATTTCGCCACGGTCGCTGAGGCCGGCGGCGCCGGCGGTGTCGCTGGTCAGGCGCCGGATCAGATCTTCCGTGCTCCAGCGGTTGCGCTGCTTGCCCCAGTAGGACAGCAGCCAGGTCGGAAAGCCGCTATCGATGATGAAGCCGACATGCGCGCCGCCATCGCCCAGGCCCATGATGGTGTTCTTGTTGGCCAGCATCGCCTCGGGACCGGACAGATCGTAGTCGACGTAGTTGACCAGCGGGCAGTAGATAAAGTCCTGGCCGTCATCCTCCAGCAGGATGTCGTAGGCGACTTCCTCCGGTGTGCGGTTCTGGCGCTCGGCGATCGCGGTGATGCTGTCCTCGCGCTTCGGCTCGTAGTTGGCCGGATGCCCGAACCGGAACATCTTGGTGTAGGACATGCGGTGGAACAGCGGGAAGGTGCTGCCCTTCACCGGATCGTCGGACAGGATTTTAGCGCGCACCTCCGGATCGCGCATGGCGGCAACCCGCTCCGCCAACGGCAGGTGAGCAATGGATTTGTAAGTCGGCGTTCCGGAGAACGGGTTCTGGCTGCCTTCCAGGCCGAGCAGGATGCCGATCGCCCGAGGGGCTGCCACCGGGCGGATCGAGACGCCGGCCGCGTTGCTCTCGTCGACCATCTTCAGGAGGTCCTTCCAGACCTCGGTGCGATCATGGCGTTGCGTTATCGAGAACACCGCCGTGCGGCCGCATTTCTCGATGATGCGGCGGAGCATGGCGAACTCGGTAACCGGATCGGGCTGGTTCCAGTCGCCGACCAGTTCTAGAAAACCGGCGCCGGCATCCTTCATGCCCATCGCCAAGCCGGTAAGCTCGTCCTCGGCGGCACGCAGGGTTGGGGTGTATTCGCCCTTCAACGACTTGTGGCTGATCGTGCGCGAGGTCGAGATGCCGAAAGCGCCGTCGCGGATCGCCTGCTCGGTGAGCTGACGCATCTGGGCGATGTCGCCCTGATTGGCGGCCTCGTGGCGAATGGCGCGATCGCCCATGACGAAAACGCGAACCGCCGCATGCGGCAACAACGCGCACAGGTCGATATCGCGTTGGCGACGCTCGAGCGCCGAAAGATACTCCCCGAAGCTTTCCCATTCCCAGCTCAGCCCCTCGGCCATCACGGCACCGGGGATGTCCTCGACACCTTCCATCAGCTCGACCAGCTTCTGTCGGTCACCGACCCGGCAGGGGGCAAAGCCGACGCCGCAATTGCCCATGACGCCGGTGGTGACACCGTGCCAGGAGGATGGCGTCATCTGGGTGTCCCAGACCGCCTGAGCGTCATAGTGGGTATGGATATCGACGAAGCCGGGGGCCACCAGCTTGCCGTGGGCGTCGATTTCCTCAACGCCACGGCCAGAGATCTTGCCGATCTCGACGATCTTGCCGTCGTTTATGGCAAT
Source organism: Acetobacteraceae bacterium (assembly GCA_025356735.1). Taxonomy (GTDB): domain Bacteria; phylum Pseudomonadota; class Alphaproteobacteria; order Acetobacterales; family Acetobacteraceae; genus PALSA-911. The sequence goes on from JANXRT010000275.1 coordinate 6,553, forward strand.
ATCCGCTTCAAACGCCGGTGCTCCGGTGCCATCGATCACGGTGCCGTTTCGGACCACAAGGCTAATATTTCCAGCCATGGATTTCACTCCCCCTGAATTATTAGAGAATGCTACCGTCGAGTAGCTTACTCGTCAAAGGGTGGTGCGAGAGATTTCAGGCTAACTCGCTAAAGTGTTCGTGTTGGCGGCGAGCCTAGCAATATGCTCGTCCTTGCGCGCAGATCCGGCCGAACTGCCTACCCAATAGCTGACGACGCTGGTGGCCATCGCCGCCAACGTGCCAAGCAGCATATTCAGAATTGTTTCACTTCCGGAAGGAAGAGAGCGGGTAAGCGCCAAGCTCATCACCGTTGCGAAGGTGACCAGAACCAGGGTCGATACGATGGGTGCACCCATGGCGATGACGCTGCCCGATTGCGCGAGGGCGACGGTCTGCCTGCGGGCGCTATCGGTATCGGTGATCTGGGCGGTGAGAGCCTCGAATTCTAACCGACGGGTAGCCTCGGCGGCGCGGTTGAACTCGATTTCCCGGGCGGCGGCGATCTGGGCCAGCTGAGCCTGGATTTGAACGGCCAGCTCAGGCTTGCCTTGCAGAACCGCCTCGACGGCCGCGATGCCATTCTCAGAATGAGGGTCGGACACACCGGTCACTTCCGACACCACGGTCTTGACCTTGTCGATCACCGCGGCGCTGCCTTCGCCGAACAGCCATTTGGCGATCGTCGGAGCTATCTGGATGACGAGCGGGATTAGGGGAAGCATGGTTTTCCTCCTGCTTTACTTTGAAGAGCGAGGTCGGCAGTGGAGCTGCCAAAGGCAGCGCCCTGGCCTCGCCTTATACGTTCAAGTGATGGTCAGGGACTGATACGGCAGCCGGCAAAGCCGGCGTGCCCAGCCTCTCCCGAACTGTTTCCAGGTTGGCAGCGCCGCCATGAAAATCAGGCGCTGCGCCTGGAATTCGGCGCATAGTTCGGCGCCGGTGCTGTTCGCCGCCTGCTTTCGTGCTGTTTCCAGCCATTGCACGGCACGGGTAACACCATTGTTTACCGCGGCATCAAACACCAGAAGTGCCAACGGCGCCGGCAGCTCGTCGGCGCCAATGGGATCCCAGAAATCATGACGGTAGATTAGTTGTGCCTGTTCCAGAGAGAGATTCAAGATGTCGCATTCGGGATAAGACCGTGCGCTGATGCCATATTTGGTGCCACGGCATTGCCCGGTGCCTGAGGGGCTTTTGGTCCAATTGCCGGGATCGGCGGGATTGTTTGAAAAGCCGCCCTCGTGACCGACGACGCAGGCGAACGCCTGGATGAAGGTTTCCACTGTGCTATCCAATCAGTGGCCAGGCGGCGGCTGGGTAAGATGGCCGGCAAACCAGGCGGCGGTGGACACCGCGAGGCCGATGATCCAACGCGTCGCCCGAGTGCCGCCGGTGCCTGCGGCTTGCGCCATGAGCACGTCGTCGAGCTTGCTCTCGATTGTTGCGAGCTTGGTGCCGACGAAAATCTCATGGCGGTCCATTCGGGACTCCAATGCGATCAGGCGCCCATCCATGCGACCAATTTGCAGGCCGGTGCCTGCGGCATTCTCCGACATCGAGAGTCTCCGATTGCATGAGAGCAATATCGCTTGAGGTTGACTTAACCGAGCGATGAAATTGCTCGTTTAAACGAAGGGCTAGAGCTTGATCGCTTCATCTACCTGAAGCGATCAAGCTCTAAGGTGCGTCACTCAGGGGAATGGGCGTCGTGGTGGCGGCCAGCGGATAGTTTAGGCTCCAGGCGCTACCCAGATCTGCGGCGATATCCCAGCCGGTTGGCTTGATGCGGGTGGCAGCATCGTCGGTGACCGCATTGCCGCGCCCGATCGTCACGTTGCCATATGGATAGAACAAGGAGCACGAAGCGGACGGGCTGGCCGGCGCCACCGCCAAAGTAAGGTGGAGGTGCGTGGGATCGATGCGTGAGCAACCGATAACCGCTATAATCGATCCGGGAGCCGCGGCGGAGCCGCCATCCATGACGGCGAAGCCGATGCCGGTGACCGCCTGCAACGGTACGCATAGGTCGGTTCCGGCATCGTGCTGAATGGTGACGACCACCGTGGTGGGCGTCTGATGCCAGGCGTGCAGGATGCTCGGGCCACCACTCCTCGGAATTCCTGCCGGAGGCGTTAGCGTATCATTGCGACCGGTCGTTGATATTGCCCGCGCGACGAGCGGGGTTGCCAGGCGAGCAAAGCGGATATTGTCGGTCGCGTCACGGTGGGCGGCGTCGCCGCCCGTCCAGGTGCCGACGAGCGGGTTCCATGTGGCACCGCGCGGCAGACTATCGGCTGTCTGCGGGTTGGCGATGACGACGTTCTGGCTGGCATCCGCCGCCAGCTCGGCCACCGTCTCACGATGCATCTGCATTCCGCCGGTGCCGCCGTATGGGATGGCGTTCCACCAGATCAGCGGCAGATCGGCCGCCGTTCGGCCGAGCATTGCCCGCTCCAGCGCCAGAAATCGAGTGGCCGCAGCCTTGAACACCGGCTTTTCGCCATAGGCGCGCAAACTGTCGGTTTCGCTCCAAGGCCATAAGAGAGCGGCGATGTCACCACGATCCGCGGCGCCCAGTGCTCCCAACGCCATGGCGACAGCCTGCCCGTCGACGCCGAGGAGCCAGGTGGACGGGGACGATCCGTTGCCTGGGTCGGCGACGAAGCTCGCCGGGTAGGCACCCCCGGACGCGGCATATATTCCGTGCCCTGCAGCCAGCGTGTAGCTGCCCGGATTGCCGACCGAGGCCGCCACATTGCCGGCGAGAGCACCTAGATACCAGGCGACACCCTGTGCCATTGATTGCGCGGCGCCGTCGTTGAGGGCGAAATTGATCGCGTTGGACTGCCCGGTAATGACCAGTAAAACGCCGCGGCGAACACCACGGGTCCATTTTGAGGTGTAAGCGTTCAACGCCAGCATCTCCGTGTCCGTCAGCGCCCGTTCCCATAAGGCTGCCTCGTGGAGCCAGCATTGGGCGGCACCGAACGGCGATGCGTCGTGCAACAGGGACAGCGGCAGGTTGACGTTCGCCGGTAGCGGATTGTTGACGCCGGTTGCGACACGGACGCCGTCCAGCCACGCATCGGCACCGATGCCGGGCACGTTGCGGATCGTGACGGAGTGGCTGTGGCGGCGCTCGAGCGTCGACGTAAGTACCGTCTGAGTGGGGCCTGGAAAGAGAACGAGACGATTTTGCCCACCTGCGCTGTCGGCTTGAAGAACGCTTGTGCCGCCGGTCGTCAGCAGGCTGATGGGCGAGCTGTCGCGACCCGAATTCTGCCGCCAGTTTGGTCGCGACCACACCAGATGGCGCGTCCAGGACACATCAGGGCCCATCGGGACAGCCGGGACCTGAAAGCCCAGATCTGGATCAAGCGCCGGCCAGAGCGTGGTTGGACTGGGGGCTATCCGGCCTACACCGCCGAGCAGCCCGTTGAGATGAGATATTGCCACTGGCAGCCCGGCCCGCGGCGCGAAGCCGAACGGCTGCAAGGCTCGATTGTGGCCCGACTTGTCAAGCAGGCTACCTACCGCCTGGCCCCATCCGGCGACGGACCGGGCTGTCGGATCGAGCAGATCCGGCAGCGCACCCGCGTTCCACCAGCCTGACAGGCCCACGATCGTGGAGAGATCGGATGCCGAACGTGTGCCCGGAGTCACGGTGGAACGCAATGGCGTCCGCAACGCCCGGCGGCCCTGACCGACCAGCATCGGCATTCCCGGACCGACCAGCGCGATGCTCACGTCAGGTGACCGCGAACGGAGTGGCGTAGGCGGTCGGCGACGAGCCGTCGGTGCCGGAGGCCCAGGCGTACCAGTTGCCCGGCGTCACTGGAACAGCGATGTAGGCTGCCCAAAGATCACCCGAAACGTTGGAGCCGGCGGTCCAGCCAACGGGCGGTGTGGCGGCAGAAGCGGAAAAACCGAACTGTGCCGGACCAGCGGCGGGGGTGAAGTGCGCATTGACGCCGATCGTGCCGGCGCCGTGGGCGAAGGAGCCCGATGGCGCGAGATTCCAGACAATCGACGTGACCAGGCCGGAGACAAGAGTCGATGCTGTCAAGGTGGCAGACGCCGCTCCGGCACCGCTGGCG
>JANXRT010000296.1 GCA_025356735.1 Acetobacteraceae bacterium
CAGGCATTTCAGGATGACGGAGGTGATGGCGAACAGGCACGACTGAAAGATCACCAGCCGGAAGGTCGAGCGGTTCATCAGGTAGGCGAAATTACCGAAGCCGACGAACTGGGTCATCTTCTTGTTCAGCATGGCGAGGTAGATCGCGTACACCGCGGGATACAGCACCAGGCCGGTGACCAGCAGGATAAGCGGCAAAGCGAGGAAAAAGGCGATGGTCGAGCGCTGGCGCATGAACCGCCGCATCGAGCGTGGTCGCGTGTACGCCGCCTGCGATGGCCGGACGGTCTCGATCGAAGCCAGGCTGCCGTCGGCCATCGTTGGTGCTCCCGATCGTTAGCGAGTGAAACCTTCGAGCTCGCCCTTGCCCCAGGCCATGACCTCCTTGACGCTTTGGCCCGATTGCAGCTTGGCCATCATCGTCGGCATGGTGGCGCGGTTGTAGATCTGCACCGCGATGTCGGGTGGGGCGGGGTAGGCCGCGACGTGGGCGCGCTGGCCCGACGACTTGCGGACCGGGTAGTTGTAGACGGTGCCCTTGGGCGGGCCGACCTCCTCCCAGACCTTGAAGTCGTTCATGCTTTCGAATGGCGGCAGGTCATAGCCGAGGACAGCGGTGCAACGCTCCTCGACCGCGTCGCGCTGGCACAGGTACTCGATCAGCTCCTTGGCGGCGGGCTTCATCTTGGAGAACTGCCAGATGCCCCAGAAGAACGGCACGTAGGGCACGAACCGGCCGCGCGGCCCCGAAGGTGCGGGGAAGGTCCAGCTGTCCTCGGCGACCGGCAGGTTGTCGCGCTTGGCGACAGCCCAGGCGGAAGGCGGGTTCCAGATCAGCGCCGACTTGCCGGAGATCAGAGCGCGGTTGTTGGAGGCATCGTCGTAGCTGACCGCGTCGGCGGGCAGGAACTTGACCAGGCGCTGGGCGTATTCGAGCACCTGGCGGACCGGGTCCGAGTCGATGGTGATCTCACCCTTGGCGTTGACCAGCTCGGCGCCGTGGGCGGCGAACAGGGAGCCGGCGGTATCGACCGAGTCTCCGGTCTGGCCGACGCCGATGCCGAACGTCATGCCGCCTTTCTGGCAGGCTTCGGCCGCCTTCAGCATGGCTTCGTAGGTCCAGCCGTCGGCGCCCGCGGTGCGCACGTCCTGGGTCGGATACATCGCCTGGATGTCGAGCCCGGCCATGTTCTTGAGCACGCTGATGCGCCCGCACGGCCCCTTGTTCTGGGCGCCCGAGCTGGACGGCACGCCGATCCAGTGGCCCTTCGACTTGCCCATGTAGGAGCAGATATCGTTGACGCCGCCGTACTGGGCGCTCAGCCGGGCCATCACGTCGTCCATCGGCTCCAGCGCGTCGGCGTGGGTCAGCGCGTCCCATGTCAGGAAGGTGTTGATGTCGTGGCCGGTCTTGGCCTGGTGCTCGGCGGCGGTGACGAGCAGGTTCTTGCTGCCCATGGTTGTGATGAAATCGACCTGGACCTCGACCTTGTTCTTGTCGGCCCAGGCATCGACCTGCTTTTTCATCGCGGCGTTGCCGGCGGGGACCCAATGATCCCAGAAGCCGACCGAGAGCTTGCCGGCGGCGCCGGCGGTGCGGATATGGACCAGCGGCAGCGCGGCCGAGGCGGCGCCCAATTTCAGCGCAGAACGCCTGGTCATCGGATAGGATGTTGCCACGCAAGCCTCCCTGTTGCCGCGGGTTGGCCCCGCTGGCGTATGCCGAGACTATGCAGAGTTTCAGCCGCTTGCAATGAAACGTTAGCGCGTCTCGAATTTGGTTCGTGGCTATGCCGGGGGCAGGCGGATTTCGGACGCCAGGCCGGTATGCACGTCGCCGGCACGGAAGCCTTCGTCGGTCAGGCAGGCGAGCAGGAACGGAATGTTGGTCTTGACGCCTTCGATCGACGTTACCCGCAGGCTGCCGATCAGTCCGGCGATGGCTTCGTCGCGGTCCGCGCCATGGCTGATGATCTTGGCCAGCAACGGATCGTAATGCGGGGTTACGACCATGCCCTCGGCGTAGCCGCTCTCGACGCGGCAGGTTTGTGTCGGTGTGGGCAGGCGGAAGCGGTTCAGCGGGCCGGGCGAAGGGAAAAATCTCCTGGGGTCCTCGGCGTAGATGCGGGCCTCGATGGCGTGACCGGCGAGGCGAATGTCAGGCGGCAGGATGTCGTCGAGGTGGTCACCGCGGGCCGAACGGATCTGGGCGGCGACCAGGTCGATGCCGGTGACCATTTCGGTGACGGCGTGCTCGACCTGGAGGCGGGTATTCATTTCGAGGAAGCTGAAGCCGCCATCGGCCGCCATCAGCATCTCGACGGTGCCGATGTTGTCGTAGCCGATCCGCGCCAGCACCTCGGCGGCGCGGGCGGCGACCGCGCCAAGGGCCGGGCGCAGCACGCCGGGGGCGGGGCTTTCCTCGATGATCTTCTGGTGGCGGCGCTGCACCGAGCAGTCACGCTCGAACAAATGGCGGACCTTGCCGTGGCGGTCGGCCAGCATCTGCAGCTCGACGTGGCGCGGCCGCTCGACGAATTTTTCGAGGTAGATGCCGGCCGAGCCGAAGCTGCGGGCGGCGAGGGCGCGGGCACGCTCGACGGCGGCGACCAGGGTCGCTTCGTCGCGCGCGATCGCCATGCCGATGCCGCCGCCGCCGCCGGCCGGCTTGATCATGATCGGGAATCCGATGAGCGCCGCCGCCGCCAGGATGTTCGCCGGATCGCCGTCGAGCAGGCCGGAGCCGGCGGCCACCGGAAAGCCGTGGGCGGCCATGATTTCGCGGGCGCGGGTCTTTTCGCCCATGTCGGCGATGATGCCCGCGGACGGGCCGATGAAGGTTCTTCCCGATGCGGTGACGCGGGCGGCGAAATCCGCATTCTCCGACAGGAAGCCGTAGCCGGGATGCACGGCGTCGGCGCCGGCGGCATCGGCGGCGGCCAGCAGCCGGTCCGGATCGAGGTAGCTTTCGCGAGCTGGCGCGGGGCCGATATAGACGGAGCAATCAGCCTCCGCGAGGTAGGGCGCGCCGGCATCAGCCTCGGAATAGACCGCCACCGAGAAAATGCCGAGGCCACGCAGGGCGCGGATCACCCGGGCCGCGACGGCGCCGCGGTTGGCGACCAGAACGCGCCGGAAGCTCGTTATCGGGTCGGTTGCTGGACGCATCTGTTTCCCTGTTGTTCAGTGCCGCTTTGGCGCGGAAGGCCGGCCCATGCGTTCATCCGGGATAGACGATGGCATAGGGGCGGTTGCGCCACCATTCCGCGTCGAGGCGTTCGACCGGGTGGACTCGACGAGCTCCGTTGCCCGCGCGTTGGCGGAGGACGGCGCTGCCCATGGCACGGTGGTGTGGGCGGGCGAGCAGACCGCCGGACGGGGACGGCTGTCGCGGCAATGGTCCAGCCCGCCGGGCAACCTTTATCTTTCCATTGTGCTGCGGCCCGTTGTCGCGGCGCCGCGAGTGGCGGAGCTGGGCTTTCTCTGCGCCTTGGCGGTTGCCGAAACGGCGGAGGCGTTCCTTCCGGGCGGTCCCTCCGCGCGGCTGAAATGGCCGAACGACGTTCTGCTGGATGGAGCCAAGATCGCCGGCATCCTGTTGGAGGGCCAGTTCTCGGCACAGCTGCTTGCTTTCGTCATCGCGGGGATCGGCATCAACGTCGCAAGCAGCCCCGCCAGCCCGGCCTATCCGACGACCTCGCTGCGGGCGTTGGGAAGCGGGGATATCGAGCCCGGCGCGGTGCTGACGATCCTGCTGGCCCGGCTCTCGTCGTGGCTGGAAGTCTGGAAGGCGAACGCCTTTCCGCCGGTCCGCACCGCCTGGATGGAGCGCGCGGCGCGGCTGGGCGAGACCATAACCATTCGGGTCGGCAATCAGCCGAACGAGGGAGTGTTCGATGGCATCGACGATACCGGCGCCCTGTTGCTGCGAACCGCCGACGGCACGCGGAAAATCACCGCCGGCGAGGTCGCGTTCGGTCAGGCGGCGACGGCAGCCTCGGCCACCTGATAGGGGAAACGGCGGATTTTCAGCACGTTGACGCCCTCGATGCGGATCAGCCGCGTGGCGGCATCCCGCCGTGGCGAGTGCAGGTCGCCCTCGTTATAAAGGTAGGCCATGCCTGGGGTCAGCGAGTATTCGCGCGCGAACCTGACCTGGCCCGGTTTGCCCTCGGCGGGGCGCGACAGGCACTCCCAGTCGGTCATGATGGTCTCGCCGGTCGCCTGGCCATAGATCGCCCAGGTCGGGCCGTGGTCGTGCGGCGGGCTGCCCTTGGCGTCGTTGTTGACGTGGGCGAGGATGGTGAAGCCGAGGTCGGGGTCCTCGTACAGGATGTCGCGCTCGGGCGTGTCGTCGCGCAGGTGGCGGGCGACGAAAGCCTTGTCGGTCAGCACGTCCTGGACCAGGGCGCAGACCTTCTGGCGGCCGGAGGGACCGGGCTCGGCGGATAGGATGCGCTTGCAGTCGGCAGCGAAGCTTTCGATCGTGTGGGCCATCCGGGTTTGCCTCCTCGCGTGGGTTGGAATGAATTCCGGGGCAAGCCTAGGATGGGCGGACGCAAGGATCAAATCGAACTCAGGGACTGAAATGGTCGCCAAAGCGCACGATGCCGACACCTTCGACTATATCATCGTCGGAGCTGGCGCCGCCGGGTCAGTGCTGGCCGGGCGGTTGGCTGAGGACCCCAGTGTAACGGTGTGCGTGCTAGAGGCGGGGCCGCCCGACAACCACCCCTACATCCACGTGCCCGGCGGCTTCATCAAGATGCTGTTCAACCCGAAATTCACCTGGCAGTTCAAGACTGAGCCCAGCGCCGGCACCAACGGCCGGCAAATACCGACGACGCAGGGCCGCACCCTGGGCGGATCGAGTTCGATCAACGGCATGGTCTATAACCGCGGGCAGCCGGACGACTTCAACAGCTGGGCGCAGCGCGGCAACCGCGGTTGGGGCTACACCGACATCCTGCCTTATTTCAAGCGCAGCCAGAAAAAGATCGGCGCCGCCGACGACCGGTTCCATGGCCGCGAGGGCAAGATACCGGTGACCGACATGGACTGGTTTCATCCCCTGTGCGAGGCGTTCATGGACGGCGCGGAGCAGCAGGGCCTGCCGCGCAACAAGGACTACAACGACGGCGACCAAGCTGGGGTCGGCTACTTCCAGCGCGCCATCTACAACGGCTGGCGGCGAAGTGCCGCGCGGATGTTCCTGCATCCGGCCAAGGCTGGCGGCAACCTCGATGTCCGCACCGATGCGCGGGCCGCCGCGATCCTGTTCGAAGGCAGGAAGGCGGTTGGCGTGCGCTACCTCGATGACCGCGCCGGCCGCGTGGCCCGCACGGTGCGCGCGCGCCGCGAGGTGATCTGCTGCGGCGGCACGGTCAACACCGCGCGGTTGCTGCAGATATCGGGCATCGGCCCGGCGGGGCTGCTCGGGGAAATCGGCGTGCCTGTGGTGCACGAGCTGCGCGGGGTCGGCGAGAATTTTCGCGATCATTATTCAGTGCGGTTCGTGGCGCGGGCGAAGAACATCCGCACCATGAACGAGATGGCGCGGGGCTTCGGCCTCGCCAACCAGATCGCGAAATGGGCGGTCGGGAAGCCGTCGATCCTGGCGATGTCGCCGTCGCTGGTGCACTGGTTCGGCAAGACCGACCCGGCCATGGCCCAGCCCGACTTGCAGGGCGTATTCACCCCAGCCAGCTACAAGGAGGGTTTTGTCGGGCTACTGGATAATTTTCCGGGCATGACCTGCGGCGTCTGGCAGCATCGGCCGGACAGCACGGGCTATGTCCGGGCGCGGTCCACCGACCCGTTTGTCGATCCGGCCATCCAGCCGAATTATCTGTCCGATCCGAACGACCAACGCGTGCTGGTCGCCGGGCTCAAGCAGGCGCGAAGCCTGCTGCGGTCGGCGGCGCTGGCACCCTACTACGACCGCGAGGTGCTGCCCGGCCCTGACGTGCAGACCGACGACGAGATCCTGGATTTCGCGCGGCGCTATGGCTCGACATCCTACCACCTGATCGGCACCGCGCGGATGGGGCCGGCCACCGATCCAACCGCGGTGGTCGATGACCAACTGCGGGTGCATGGCATCGAGGGGCTGCGGGTGGTCGATGCCTCGATCATGCCGAGCATGCCGTCAGCCAACACCTACGCCTCGACCATGATG
>JANXRT010000316.1 GCA_025356735.1 Acetobacteraceae bacterium
TCGATACCGCGCGGCGCTACATCGAGGCCGGCGACGCCTGGCGCAACAACATCACCGAAGCCGTCTTCGGCGGCAAAGCCGGCAGCGGCTGAGGCGAACCGCGCCGGCGATCCTTCGTCCGGACGAACCAACCGGCGGCGACCGCAAGGAAACGCGACGAACAAGGCCAGAGGCCGGAGCGCCGCCGGAGCGCCTGGCGGATCTGCCGGTTCGAGCACGGAGCTCGGCGGATATACACGCGGCAGGAAACCGTCGGCCGTGAGGTTTGGGGACCTTGCGGTCGCCCGCCGGCAGGGCCACACCGCCCTGCCCTGCCCCAGTCTTTGTTCGTCGAGCTCCAGCGCTGCGGAGGCACGCCCACCTGTCATCGCGAGGTCGGCAGCCATCCGCGCAGGCTAGTGCCGCCCTACTCCCGTCCAGTCAAACGCGTACTTTCTGCCTTTAATGCAGGGTTGCACGCTGGCTTGCTTGCTTGCAAGCAGGCTTAATGGTTCAAAGGCCGTTGTTTCTCAGCATAGCATCGAGCGCCTCCTCAACTAGCGCCTGCTGGCTTTTCCCAAGCAACGTCGCGGCCCGAAACAAGCGGTCCTGGAGCCCATAAGTGAGGCGTGTTGTCACGGGGGAGCGTGGCTCGCCCCTTTCTTTCGCCTTACGCGGAGCAAACGTAGCACTTGGTGTCGCGGCCGGCGTAAGAGGCGAAACCGTTTGAGATTGCTCAGCAGCTGGCGATACATGCAGTGTATCTGTGCCCGCCACGCTATTCGGTGACGAAATGGGACCTGAGGCAGGTGCAGCCTCGCCCTTTTTTGCCCGAACAACATTCATGGCGGTCAGGTCCACTCTCTTGTTCATTAGACTGTCTCTGTCCCGGAGACCGCAGGCTGCCTGGATTGCTTGCTTGCTTGCTTGCCCGCTTGGCTTTCTGCTGGTTTGCCAGATTGCTTGCGTGTCTGCTTCTCCAGTCGCTTACGCACAAACGTCCAGAGTTGCCTAATCTCTGCCGCCGGTCCGCTCGAGGCATCAAGCTCGCTAACGGTCATGCCGCCAAGGCTGGAGGTCGGATAAGCCTCCGCGCGGTGAATGACCGGTTCAGCCACGGCGCCATGTTGGCTGAGCGTGATCGCTGCCTGTGTGGTAAGCCGAGCTTTCTTGGTTGCTGCGTTAATCACAAAAACCATTGGACGTTCTTCTTGCTCTACGATGTCCACCGTTGCGCCGACAGCACGTAGATCGTCAGGAGATGGACGAACAGGCACCAGCACCAAATCCGCCAGGCGAACAACCATATGGATCACGTCACCCGACGCGGGTGGGGTGTCCACCACCACCAATTTCACGCCTTCAGCCTCCAACTGCTTCAGGGTGGCGGGCAGGGTGGTCAAGGTCGTCGGGACAAATATTGGAGTGTCTGCGTTTCTTTCGTTCCACCAGGCGCTAAGACCGCCCATCGGATCGCAGTCGATGAGTGCCACAGGACCGTCTCCGCATCGTTCGGCTTCTACCGCCAAATGGCGGCAGATCGTAGTCTTGCCGACACCACCTTTTGCGCTGCTTGCCACCAAAATCCGCATATAGGTCTCTCTGCATACAGAATTACGCTTGCTTACAAGCAGGCTGGCCAGAGGTTGAGATTACTGTAGCGTCAACCTTGTGGCATTAGTTGCAAGCTTGCAAGCTGTCTTGCAAGCGATTTCCAGTCTGGCAAGGTGGTAAGCCGAAGGTGAGAGTTGCAGTGACGTTGGCGAACGGGTCATGGTAGGGCTGGGTCGCGCCGATCCGCAGCCTGTGCAGGATCACCTGGGCATCTTTGGGGTCGTTCTTGTCCCAGCTGTTGTGCAGGGCCTCGCGGGTGCGGGCCAGGGCGACGGAGGAGATTAGCCTCACGTCGAACCCGGCCTGCACCAGGCGCCAAGCCAGGGGACGGTGGTAGTGCCCGGTCGGCGCGAGGCCGACCAGGACGGGGCGGCCAAGAGCGTGCAGTTCGCTTATCAGACGGTCGTGCTCGTCTCGGCGGTTGATCACCGTCAGCCGCCGTCGGCGGCGGGCATCAGGCACCTCGATCAGCACGTCGTTGCGCAGCTTGGCGACATCGATCGTGACGAGCGCCGCCCCTGCCGGTGTAGTTTGTGTCTCGGTCATGGCGGGTCAGCTCTCCTTGGTGTGGCTGGACACCATCACTGTGGAGCGTTGCTGACCGGTCGTTGCCGCCGTTGGCTGGGGCTCGCCCAGCCAAGCTCAAACTTCCCGATGTGCTACGGGCCAGAGTTCGCCGGCCGCGTGCTCGACCACTGGGCTTACCTGAACAAGGTCGAGATCGACTTCTCGCGCCCCGGCAAACCCACGGACAACGCGTTCATCGAGGCGTTTAACGCGCGCCTGCGAGCGGAATGCTTGAACGCGTCGTGGATCCTATCCTTAGCCGATGCCAGGGAGCGCATCGAGGAATGGAGGTGCCACTACAACGAGGAGCGACCCCACTCCGCCCTAGGCAACTTGACGCCCAGAGACTTTGCCAACCAAGCTGAACCAGCCCAAGAGGTCGCATAGCGATCGGGGCCAGAGCCGGGGGCGGGACCAGCCAAGAGTAGGTTTCCTCGCCTGGACTCTCTTTATCCTTATCCCCAAAGAACTTGGGAAAACCCTAGGCTTTCAGGCGCCTCGCCACGGAAATAACCTTTGCGGCGACGGGCGGACGCGAGGGATTAAGTGTCAGACCGCGGTCGGTCACCTCAACATTGGCATCTGGATAAACCGCCAGCGCCAACTCAAGCGTCTGCTTGAAATACCAACGGAACTGTGGGATTGCCGTCTGTCCGCGGGCGAACTGACCGTGCAGGGCCTTCCATGTGATCGGCGTCGGTCCCGTCAGAGCGTGCAGGCGGTAGGCTAGCCAGCAATAAAGGTCGATCGCCATGCTATTATTAGCAATCTGTCCGATGGCACGCTCTTCGAGCGGCACCGGATGCTTCCTCAATTGCTCATAGAACATTTCGCTTAGCCTCGCCGTCTCTAGGAAAAGCGATCCTTGCTGGCTGTCGTCGTCCACAAACATCGCGGTATCGAGGATGTTTTGGTTGACCAACCCTGTCCGGGTGCCATTTTTGATCTGAAAGCTCATCCGGCAGCGGCTGATCCGCTCGGCTTGGTCCCGAACGGCTGCCATCGACTTGCCGCCAATGGGAATTTCTAAGCGCTTCAACCAGGCGTGGAGCGTCTTTCCCAGTTCGACCTCGCGGGAATTAGTCTTCAGGGCCTCTGACTGAAGGTAGATCAGGATCAGCCGCGCCCGGGAGCCGTAAGGAACGCCAACAGAGACCGGTTCGCTTGTTAGGCCGTGGCGCTTTCCAGGCTCGACCAACAGCGAAACGTGGTCGGTAGTGATGTGCCAACTGCGGTCGTCGGATAGCTTTTTGTGCGGCAAGGCAGATTGCGCCCAACCGCTATAGAGATATCCAGTGTCGGTCGCTTCGCTGCCGAGGTAGGCGGCAGCTGCTTCGACCACACGTCTGTCGAGATCGAACTGAAGCACACCCGTCTTGCCGTGCTCAATCAGAAGTCTGTGAACTTCTCCCATCGTCTAGCAGCCTTCCTTTGATAGTCGGAGACCATACGGCGCCTGTGTCGATGGGGAAGGCTGATCTCTCTTTATCTAGTAAGATTATTAGTTTTCTAGCTTATAGTATGGTCAAGACATTCCAGTGGGTAACTTTCTAATTCATTGACACTAAAGCGTTCTACGTGGAGCCCTGCGGCTTCCTGCATAAAGAGAGTCCAGCTTTTCATAAAGAGAGATCAGCCCTTCTGTGGACAACTTTCGGGGCATTTGTAGATAATTCTTGCGGCTGCCGGCTGCCAGCTGCTGGCTATCGAGACTCGGGGACTCGGACTGTCCGGATTAAGAGAGTCCAGGCCAGACCCGGCCCATGCGGATCAAAGCCGAGTGACCTGCCCCCCTAGAAGTGTGCCGCCGAAAATGAGAGTTCGGTGGCACACGGAAGGGGACGGAAATGGCGCGCAAGCATCACAAGCCGGAGGAGATTGTCGCCAAGTTGCGTCAGGTCGAAGTGCTGGTCGGCCAAGGCAAGCCGGTGGCGGACGCGGTGCGCACGATCGGCGTGACGGAAGCGACCTACTACCGCTGGCGTGCCGAGTTTGGCGGTTTGAAGCTCGACCAGGTTCGTCGGCTGAAGGTCCTGGAGCAGGAGAACGGCCGTTTGCGTCGGGCGGTGGCGGACCTGACGCTGGAGAAGCTGGTGTTGAAGGAAGCTGCCGCGGGAAACTTCTGAGCGCTGCGCGTCGTCGGGCGTGCGTCGAGCACGTTTCGGCCAAGCTGGACGTATCGGAGCGGTTTGCCTGCCAGGTGCTGGATCAGCACCGCTCGACGCAGCGCAAAGCACCGAAGACGGCTGACGACGAAGCGGCGCTGACAGCGGACATCCTTGCCCTGGCCCGACAGTATGGCCGCTACGGCTACCGTCGGGTGACGGCTTTGCTACGGGCTGAAGGCTGGCACTGCAACCACAAGCGCGTGGAGCGGATCTGGCGCGGCGAGGGCCTCAAGGTGCCCGCACGCCAGCCGAAACGCGGACGGTTGTGGCTGAACGACGGCTCCTGCGTGCGGCTGCGGCCGGAGCGGGCGAACCACGTGTGGGCGTACGACTTCGTCGAGGACCGGACGCGGGACGGGCGCAAGCTCCGCCTGCTCAA
>JANXRT010000334.1 GCA_025356735.1 Acetobacteraceae bacterium
TGGCTTCCGCGGTCTCGATCACCGGCCCGGCGTGCCAGGCGCCGCGCAGCAGCATGACTGCGGCGTCGCCCGGTATGCGGAAGGCGCGGATGTCATCGAGCGCCGGCTCCGCCTCGGCCAAATCCCCGGCCGGCGGTGGCGCCACCGCCAGCAGCCAGGGCAGCCCGCCGGCCGAGGCCAGCACCTGCGTCACCTGGCGGTGGCGCGTGATGTGGCCGATCACCAGCCCGCGGTTCGCCAGCCGCATGGCGTAGAAGCGCGGCGTGCCGGCGCCAAGCTGCAAGGCCGCGTCGTCCGGGCCGAACTTCGTGCCGTCCGCCATCGGGGCGATGACGGTGCCGAACGGCGTGAACGCCTCTTGTGTCAGCTCAGCCACGGCCAGGTCACGGATCGCGGGTTCAGGCATCGGATGTTTCCTCCAGGCTGTAGAGCTCCGCCGGCACTATCAGGTCGCGTTCGTCATAGGCGTGCAAGGCGGCGAGTATGCCATCCTCCTGATCGAGCAGAAGCCGACATTCGAGCGCGCGCAGCAGCCGGGGCAGCGCGTGCTTGTGGCCGCTGATCGAGGTCGAATGCGGGCCGTGGCTGACGTAGGCGGCGAAGTTGAAGGCATGCACGCGGCTTATCCAGCCGTTGCCGGGGTCGCGCGGCAAGAACTCGTAGCCGGGGCCGAGATAGGGGAAGGCGCCCAGTTCCGGGCTCGCCTCCTCGGACACCGGTTCGAAACGATCACGCCACAATTCGACGTGGGCCGCCAGGCGGCGCAACTCGGGCCGCGCCGACAGGTCGAGCGCGTATCCCGTGGCGCAGATCACGTGGTCGAACCGGAACGTGCGAAGCGGCGTCACGACGCGGATATCCGGGCCATCGAGCGAGACCTCGTTCCACGGGCTTGCCGGGTGCATGCGAAAGCCGGGCAGGGCGGTCGCCGCCTGAAAACTGGCGACGCCAGGCGGCTGGTCGGCCGCCTGCATGTGGCGCGCTACGTTCCATCGCACCCGGTCGTCGAGCGCCGGCCAGTGCGCCATCATGCCCGCGGTTTCGAGGTGGCGGTGCGGATTGACCACCGGCAGGCAGGCGCGGCGGAAACACAGATCGACCGATGCCGCGCCCGCCCGCAGCGCCACCATTGCGGTGTCGAACGCCGACGCGCCGTGCCCGAGGATGCCGACGCGCTTGCCTCGCAGCCGTTCGAAATCGATCGACGTGCAGGCGTGGTCGTAGCGGCCAGGAGGCAATGCAGCGATCACCGGCGGCACGTGCCAGTCGCCGCCGCCCTCGAACCCGGTCGCCAGCACCACCGACCGGGCAAGCCGGTTGCCGCGCGTCGTCGCCACCTCCAGCAGGCCGGGCCTGGGTCCGGCACGGATATCGGACACGGTCACGTCGTTCTCGACGGGCAGGTCGAGCGTCGCGCGGTACCAGCGCAGGTATTCCATCCAGTCGCGCCGCGGGATGCGCCTTATGCGGTCCCAGGCGCCGGCGCCGTGCCGCGCCTCGTACCAGCTTCGCACCGACAGGCTGGGCTGGCCGAACTCGATGCCGTTCTGCGCCTTGGGCGTGCGCAATTCGGTCATGCGGGCGAAGTCCTCCCACACACCCTCCCGGCCCGCCGGGCGTCCATCGAGCACGGCGACGTTGAACACGCCGCCGCGCCGCAGCCCGTGCGCGATGGCGAGGCCGGACTGGCCGCCGCCGATCACCAGCACGTCGGCGCAGGGAAGCCCTCCGGCCGTCACCGGCGTCACCCAGGCCCGGTCGGGATAGGCGAGATGCGCCAGTTCCGCCCGTGCCTGGCTGGCCAGCGCCCGTTCGGCCGGGGTCATGACGCTCGCATCGCGGGACGGGATGGCCGCGTTCATTTCAGCGCCGGTTGCGCCTTGTCCCAGACCGCGTGCGTCCAGGCGCCTTCCGGCTTGCGGGTGATGACCGGGTTCGAGCCGCCGACCAGCAGGATGCCGACAGTGCGGTCGAACGCGGCCGGCTCGAGGTAGCCGATGCCCTTGTCGTTTGCTGCAACCAGCCTGGCGATCTCCCGCATCTGGCGCAGCTGCACCGGGTAGACGGCGACGCCGGCGGGATCGTTGTCGACGATGATTTTCGCCGCCTCGTCCGGATGCTCGACGGCGAAGCGCCAGCCCTCGATCGAGGCGGCGACGAAGCGCACGGCCTTCTCGACAAAGGCGGCGTCGTTCAGCCGCGGTTGCAGCGCGTATAGCCCATCCTCCAATGTGTCCACGCCGTAGTCAGAATAGGGGAAGTTGATGATGTCGGCGGCGGGCACGCCGGCATCCTGGATTTGGTAGTATTCGTTGTAAATCTGGGTCGAGATGCAATCCGCTTGGTGCTGCAGCAGCGGATCGATGTTGAAGCCGAGCTTGATGACCTTGACGTCGGGGTTGGCGCCCGAGGTGCGCAGGCCGAGCTTCGCCGCCCAGGCCAGGAACGGGAACTCGTTGCCGCCGAACGGCACGCCAATGGTCTTGCCGCGGAAGTCCTCCGGCTTCGTCACGCCGCTGCTGCGCCAGCAGGTGATGTTGCCGCCGGCGCGGGAAAACACCTGCGCGATGTTGACCATCGGCACGCCCTTCTCGCGCGCCGATAGCGCGCTCGGCAGCCAGTCCACCGCGAGGTCGGTGCCGCCGCCGGCGATCACCTGCGGCGGCGACAGGTCCGGCCCACCCGGCTTGATCGTCACGTCCAGCCCGTGCGCCTTGTAGAAGCCCTTCTGCTGGGCGACGATGTAGCTGGCGAACTGCGCCTGATAGACCCATTTCAACTGCAACGACATCGCGTCGTTGGCCTGCGCCCGGGTGGCGACCATGGCGAGCCCGATGGCCACCGCCGCGACTGCGGCTCGGAACTTCATTCCCGCGACCGCGGATCGAAATTTCATGTTCAGGTTGCTTTGCGTTGGCATCAGGAATTCCTATCGGAGCCGGGCAGTTGCGAGGGGTGCCAGAACGTCGCCGCGCGCTCGGCCGCGGTGAGCAGCGCGTAGCTGCCGGAGCCGACGGCGGCGGCAACCGCGATCGCCGCCCAGACGCGGTCGAGTGCCAGGTGGCCGATTTCGGCCGATATCCGAAAGCCCAGGCCATACACCGGCGCGCCGAAGAACTCGGCGACGATGGCGCCGATCAGCGCCAACGAGGCGTTGACCTTGAGGGCGGTGAACAGGAACGGCAGCGCCGCCGGCAGCCGCAGTTTCCAAAGGGTCTGCCAATAGGTCGAGGCGTAGGATGCCATCAGGTCGCGCTCGATCGGGGACGCTTCGCGCAAGCCGGCGACCATGTTGACGAAGGCCGGGAAGAAGGTGATCAGCAGCACGACGGCGGCCTTGGACTGCCAGCCGAAGCCGAACCACAGGATCATGATCGGCGCCACGCCGACAATGGGAATGACGCTGGCGAAGCTGCTGAGCGGCAGCAATCCCTGTTGCAGGAACGGCGAACGATCGACGGCGATGCCGGTGACCATGCCGAGCGCCGAGCCGCAGACGAACCCGGGGATGGCGGCGAACAGCACGGTCTGGCGCACATCCTGGAGCAGTTCGGGCGAGGCGTTCCAGAACGCGCGCGCGATGACGCTGGGCGCGGGCAGAAGAACCTGCGGCACGGCGAGGCCGCGCGTCAGCACCTCCCACAGGAACAGCACCAGCACCGCGAACAGCATCGGCGTCAGGATTGCGGCCGCACGTCCCGGCCGGTTCGCGAGCCGGGTGAGCGCCATCAGGGCGGCGATGCCGACGGTCGCGGCCAGTGCCAGCACGGCCAGCGGCGTGGCCGGGCTCATGCCGGCAGCCTGAACCGCGGCAGCGCGCGCTCGAGCAGGGCGAGCGCGCCAACCGCGAGCCCGGCAGTGAGCGAGGCCACGATCAGCGTCGCCCACATCAGCAGCATCAGCCCGTTGTAGGAGGCGATCAGCAGCCGCGCGCCGAGACCGGCCTGGGCGCCGGTCGGCAGCTCGCCGACGATGGCGCCGGTGATGGCGAGCGCCATGGCGATCTTCAGCGCGGGCAGCAGATAGGGAATGGCGGAGGGCCAGCGCAGCGCCCAGAACACCTGGCGGCCGGAGGCGTTGTAGGTCCGCAGCAGGTCAAGTTGCACGGTCTGCGGTGAGCGCAGCCCCTTGCACATGCCGATGGTGACCGGGAAGAAGGCCAGCGACGCCGAGATCACCGCCTTGGGCAGCAGGCCGGAAAAACCCATGTAGCCCATCGCCACGACGACCATCGGCGCAGTCGCCAGCACCGGGATGGATTGCGACACGATCACCCACGGCAGCAGCCCGCGGTCGAGCAGCCGGACATGGACGATCGCCGTGGCCAGCGCCGTGCCGAGGACCGCCGCCAATCCGAAGCCGGCGAGTGCCGCCTCCAACGTGACGGCGGCATGGTAGATCAGGCTTCTCGGGCTGGTCACCGGATAGCCGAACAACCCGGTCCAGGTCGCGACGGCGATCTGCGGCGGTGACGGCAACGTCGGGCGGGGGTTCCACCAGTTGGATGGCCATATGCCGGCGGCAGCCGCGGCAGGCGAGGGGTTCACCAGCGTGGCGGCGATCGACCAGATCGCCAGCAACGCGCACAGGATGACGACCGGCGCCAGGATGCGGCGCGACCATTGCGGCACTCCGGCTCGCGCGGTGCGGAAAACGCCGATGCCGGCGATCGCCTCACTCATTGGCGTAGGCGTCGCTGAGCGCGTCTCGAACCTGTTTCGAAATAGCCAGGAATTCCGGCGTGTTGCGGATGTCGAGCGTGCGGCGGCGCGGCAGGCCGCAGTCGATCACCCGGCTGATTCGCCCCGGCTTGGCCGACATTGCGACGATCCGCGTCGACAGGAACACCGCCTCCGGTATCGAATGGGTGACGAAGATGACGGTGAGGTCGCGGTCGCGCCAAAGGTCGGTCAGATGCAGGTTCAGCTTGTCGCGGGTGATCTCGTCCAGCGCGCCGAACGGCTCGTCCATCAGCAGCAGTTCCGGCCGCAGGCTGAGCGCGCGGGCGATCGAGACGCGCTGCTGCATGCCGCCCGACAGTTGCCAGGGATAGCGGCTGGCGGCATCGCCGAGGCCGACCGCCATCAGTGCCGCCGTGGCACGCGCGCGGCGCTCGTTGGCCGCGAGGCCGATGATCTCAAGCGGCAGCATGACGTTGGCGAGGGCGGTGCGCCATGGTTGCAAGGCCGGGGTCTGGAACACGTAGCCGTAGGAGCGGTCGCCACGGGCCTGGCGCGAGGTGCCGCCGTTGACCCGGATGGTCCCGGTGCTTGGTTGGGCGAGGTCGGCGATCAGCCGCAGCAGCGTGGTCTTGCCGCATCCTGACGGACCGATGAGGGAGATGAACTCCCGGCGGGCGACGCGCAACGAGACGTCCGACAGGGCATGGAAGACGCCCTCGCGGCTGGGATAGGAGACGGCGACGTTCTCGACCGACACCACCGCCGCACGGGCCTGCTCGCGCGGCTGGGTGGTTTCAATGTCGAGTGTCTCGGCGTGAGGGGAGTCTGGCATCCGGCTGAGACATCATCCTAGCTCTGGAAGTCTGAGGCGGAGCAAATATCATGCCATCAACAAGAACCTCGGTCCTTGTCTGGCTCGTCAATGCGCTCCAGGGCGCTCCCCTGGCCGGGGTTTGGGGCGGCGCCCCAACCTTGCTTTTTTGCGCGTCAAAACTCCTTCAAAGTATCGCGCAAGGTGCGGCTTCTATACACGGTGCGGCTGAGTCCGCGACGCTGAAGCGCCGGCACCAGCCCCTCGGTCACCTCGTTGATGAAGCGTCGGCTGGTGCGTTGGAACGGCGTGCTGATGAGGAACCCGTCGCCGCCGACCGCCTCCATCAGCTCGCCCATCCGCGCCGCCACGGTGTCGGGCGTGCCGATCAGCTCCAGTTCCGGCGGCAGGCCGCCGAAGCGTTCGGAGGCTAGCTGGCGCAACGTCTTGCCGCTGCCCCATTGGGCGAACTTGTCGAGCGAGCCCTGCTCGCCGTTGGTGGTCAACGGCGGCAAAGGCTGGTCGAGGTCGTACTTCGAAAAGTCGATGTCGGTGACCGAGGAGACGCTGGCCAGCGCCATCTCGATGAATGAGGGCGAGTTGACCATCCGGTCGTATTTGGCGCGCGCCTCCGCGTCGGTGTCGGCCAAAGTCGGATAGATCAGGAACAGCACCTTGATGTCGTCGGGATCGCGCCCGGCAGCGGCCGCGTGGCGGCGCACGTCGTCGCGGTAGCCCTTCATGCCGGTGATGCCGTTGGCGGTGGCGATGATGCTGTCGGCGTTCTGGGCGGCGAATGCCCGGCCGCGCGGCGAGCCGCCAGCCTGCACGAACACCGGGCGCCCCTGCGGCGAGGGCACCGTGTTGAGCGGCCCGCGGCACTTGTAGAACTTGCCCTCGAAATTGATCTCGTGGACCTTGGTGTGGTCGGCGTAGGTGCTTGTGGCGCGGTCCATCACCACGGCGCCCGGCTGCCACGATCCGAACAGCCGGCAGACCAGATCGACGTACTCGTCGGCCATCTCGTAGCGCATCTCGCGCGGCGGCAGCTTGTCGAGGCCGAAGTTCTGCGCCGCCGCGTTCTCAAGCTGACGACCGTGAGGTGCCAGCGACGATAGCAGCACCAGCAGCAGGCTGGTGCGCCGTTCCCATCGTTCGGCGGCGGCGCGGAGGAAGGCGCCGAACAGCCTCATCGGCAGCAGCCGCAGCATGGTCATCATGGCGACCATGAATGCCGAACCGGTGCGGTCATAGGCCACGACCGCCAGCGTCTCCAGCCAGCGCACCGCGAACACCACGAGGCCGACCAGCCACAGGCGTCGGAAGTCAGGTTTGCGGAACAACGGCGTCGACAGGCCGGCCAGGGCGGAAGCGGTCAAGATGCGGGACGTCCTCGGCGAACTGGCTTCGCGCCGGCCTCCCACCGATCCTGCCGCCTAATCCTTCATGCGAGAAGGCCCCGAGTTGACGCCATGGGCAGAAAGCACCTCAGCGAACCACCGCAACAGCGACAATCTCAGGCCAATCAGGCAAGATATGCCTTATCCAAGTGCAGATCGGGCCTAGCGCAGATCGGCAGAGCCCCACACTCAATCTACCTAATCGACCTGAATATCTTATAACCTGTGGTTGAATAGCTATCTATTAACCGGGAGAGAGATCACGTTGGTTCAGACTCTAGTCTATTGCCGGTATCGACATGTTGTTTAAAAATCTGAGACGATTGCCCCAACCATGCCGCTAAACCCGATTTTGTCAGAAATCCTGCCGCTTGATCGTGGGTCAAGCCAGCTTGGGCGGTTGCTTGACGATGCTCGCAGCCGACTGATCGATATCGGAACCCGCAACCGCCTCATTCATACGAATAGAACCGGCAAGCGGTCCTACACCCTGTCCGTGCTCTACCCCGACACTGATCAGCTGTTCGCCCGCCTTGTCGGTGACAATGCGAGCTTGCGACTCGTGCCGGACCAAGTCGCCTCGGATCGCGAACGCAAGCGTCATGCGACCTCGGACGATGGCGGCGAGATGGATGACGACGATGATGAACGCATTGCTGCGGCCACGACGCCTCATCGCGACGGCGGACTGGACGTGCTGCAAACGCGGCTTGGAATGTCCGCCCTCGACAAGCGGCTACTCAAGATGCTGCGCGAGGCAAAGACGCTGGAGGACGAGCAGGGCATCAACATCCTGTTCCTCGCCATCGGCTTTCTGCGCTGGTACGAGGATGATAATTCTCAGGTGCCGCGGGAGGCGCCATTGATATTGGTGCCGGTTCAGATAAGCCGTGATTTGCGTCGCTCGACGTTCGATCTCAAGGCGCGCACAGAGGACATCGGTGCCAACATCGCGTTGGCGGAGCTACTGCGCAACGATTTCGGCATCGTGCTGCCGGAGCTGAACGTCGAGGATGCGTGGACACCGACGACGTATTTCGAGCAGGTTCGAGAGGCAGTCTCGCCCAAGCAACGCTGGACCATCGATGTCTCCGGCCTGGAGGCCGGGTTCTTTTCCTTCGCCAAGCTTCTCATGTTCACGCAACTCGCGGGAAAGAACTGGCCCGAGCAAAGCCTGCTGTCTCACCCGCTGCTGCGTGGCCTGATGCAGGAAGGCTTCTCGCCCGAGCCGTCACCGTTCCGCGACGACGTGAAAATCGACACGTTGTTCGAGCCTTCCAGGCTGATGCATGTGCTGGATGCCGATGGTTCCCAGACCCTGGCAATCGAGACGGTGCGGGCCGGCGGAAACCTGGTGGTGCAAGGACCGCCAGGAACCGGCAAGTCGCAAACCATCGCCAACATCATCGCGGCCGCGGTGCATGACGGAAAAACCGTGCTGTTCGTCGCGGAAAAGATGGTCGCGCTGGAGGTCGTCAGCCGGCGGCTGGAAAAAGTGGGACTGGGTGCGGCCTGCCTCGAACTGCACAGCCGTAATACCAACAAGCGGGTAGTGGTGCAAGAACTCGGACGCACGCTTGGCCTCGGCGCGGCGATGCCCGACATGGAGGATCAGACCAAGCGGCTGACATTCGCGCGTGATACGCTCAACGCCCATGCGGCTCGAATCCACAGGACTGCCGGTCCATGCGGCGTTACGCCGTTTCAGGCGCTCGGCACTCTGGTGCGTTCGCGCGGCGCTGGTTTCGGTTCGGCTCGGGTCGGCGTGCCGGTGGTGCAGGATTGGTCCGCCGCCAAGATCGAGCAGGCGAGGCACGCGATTACCCGCCTGGCGGAACGCGTGGCCTTGTCCGGCGTGCGGGATCGCCATGCCTGGTTCGGTGTGGGCCGTATCGACCTGCAGCCGATGGATTTGGATCGGCTGGCGGGCAAGATGGCTGAATGCGAGCAGCGGCTCGCCGTCACATCGGATCAGACCATCGAGCTGGTGCAAACAGTGTTGTCGGACGAGGCGATCTCCATAGCTTCGGTCGAACGTCTGACGAACGTGCTGCGCCACGTGGCCGTGGCTCCGGATGGGGCGGCCGGGTTGGCGCATGTTCTGGATCCGCTTCACCCTGGTGATCTGAAGCTGCTGTCTGAAGTCGCCAGGTCAGGCACGCGACTGCGCCTTGAGAAGGTCGCCAATACGCAACGGTTCAAGCCGGCCGCGCTCCTGGGCGACCATGCCGGAGCACGTGCCCGCCTGTCGCGCGGCGTGTCGTCGTTTTTCGCGCGGTTCGGCAGCCCATATCGTCAGGCAACTGCCGAACTCGCCTCATGGCTGAAAATCCCACTGCCGCGAAAACCTGTGGACCGCGTCGCTCTGTTGGACCAGTTGATCGAGCTGCACGCGCTGCAGAACGATTTCGAACGACGCGAAGATGCCGCGGCTCGCCTGACAGGCGCGTTCTGGCAAGGCGCCGAAAGCGACTTCAATGCGCTTGAACAGGCATGCGATTGGTATGCAAGCCTGCGTGATGGCGGCTTCGGACCCAGCGTTCTGCCCGCGATCGAGCTGCTTTCGACACCCATCGAATTGCCAAAGTTGGTCTTGCGGCTGTCGGGTCATACAGCCGATGCCCTCACGTTGCTGGAAGCGATCCTTGCCGAGCTTGCGGCATCGAACGAGGCGATTTTCGGCCAGTCCGACATCCGTCAGGTCTCATTGGATGCCCTGATCCGTAAGCTCGGAGATTGGATACGGTCGGTTGGCACCTATGACGACTGGGGCAGCCTGATCCGTGCCGATCAGGCGGTTCGTGACCTCGGGCTGGCAGCACTGGCTGACGCGGCGGCGCAGGGGACGATCGGGACGGACCGGCTGCTCGGCGAATTCGATCTCGCCGGCGCCGAGGCGATCTGGCGGGTGGCGACCCTCGCCGATCCCGAACTCGGCGAGGCGGCGGGCTGGAAACTCAACCAGGCGTCCGGCGTGTTTCGCGACCTTGAGCACGCACGGCGCGAGGCGGTGGCCCAGCTGATCGCTGCCCGGCATCTTGAGCGGATGCCCCGCGGCTCCCTCGGCGAGATGGCGATCATCCGTGGCGAGGCCGCCAGGCTGCGATCCCACATGCCGATCCGCAAGCTGATGGAGAAGGCTGGCCGATCGGTGCAGGCGATCAAGCCGGTTTTTCTGATGAGTCCGCTTTCGGTGGCGCAATTCCTGCCGCCGGGCGCGATCGGGTTCGATCTTCTGGTGATCGACGAGGCCAGCCAGGTGCGCCCGGAAGACGCCTTGGGCGTGATCGCCCGGTCCCAGCAGATCGTCGTCGTGGGCGACTCCAAACAGTTGCCGCCGACGAACTTCTTTAGCCGGCTGATGGATGACGCAGCCCCGGATGGCGACGATGACGACGCGGATGCGAACGCCGACGAGGGCGTGCTCGGGGCGGCTCGCGTGGCGGACCTGGAAAGCATTCTTAGCCTGTGTTCCGCACGCGGGCTCAACTCGAAGATGCTGCGGTGGCATTACAGGTCCCGGCACCCTTCGCTTATCCAGGTGTCGAACGCCGAGTTCTACCAATCCAATCTGTTCCTGCCGCCTTCGCCGTTCGCGGAGTGTGGGACGGAGGGCTTCGTTCATCAACGTGTCCAGGGCGTCTATGAACGCGGCGGCAGGAAGGTAAACACGATCGAGGCGCGCGCCGTGGTGGATACCCTGTGTGAACACGCCCGGACCTCACCCGAACATACCGTCGGCATCGTTACCTTCTCGGTCAGCCAACGCGACGAGGTCCTCCGGCTGCTTGATGAGCAGCGCCGGACGGACGGCGCTCTGGATCGTTTCCTGACCGATTGCCCGGAGGAGGTGTTCGTCAAGAACCTTGAGAACGTGCAGGGCGACGAGCGGGACGTGATCCTGATCTCAGTCTGCTACGGTCCAGCCTCGGCTGGCTCGAGGTTCAATGCGATGCGCTTCGGGCCGGTCTCGACCGAGGGCGGCGAGCGGCGGCTGAACGTGCTGTTCACCCGCGCCCGGCTGCAATGCAAGGTATTCGTCTCGTTCGACAGCGCCGACATCGATCTGCACCGCGCGAAGAGCGAGGGCGCCCGGGTGCTGAAGCACTTCCTCGCCTTCGCCGAAACCGGGGTCCTGGATCAGCCCTACATCACCGGGGAAGGCGCCGACAGCCCGTTTGAGGAGGACGTCGCGGCCGTGATCGCCTCGCTCGGCTATGGCGTCGAGATGCAGGTCGGAACGGCTGGGTTCAAGATCGACCTCGGGGTCCGATCCGCGGAGTGTCCGGGGAGGTACATCCTGGCGGTCGAGTGCGACGGCGCCACCTACCATTCCGCGCTATGGGCCCGTGAACGCGACCGGTTGCGTCAGGAAATACTGGAGGACCGCGGATGGCGGTTCCACCGCATCTGGAGCACCGACTGGTTCTATCGCCGGCCGGCGGAGATCGACCGCC
>JANXRT010000337.1 GCA_025356735.1 Acetobacteraceae bacterium
TAAACGTATCAGGCGATCGCGGAGGAGCATCTCCAACATGGATTCGAGCCGCTTGAGGATGCCAGGAAATGGTTAACCAACTTCGGCCCGTGATGGTTCTAAGTGCGAGGGATGGGTCCGATTTCCCGATCCACGCCGATGCTGACAACATCCTTGTCGCACGAATGGGGAACGACATGCGCCGCCTGATTTGTTTCTCCGCGTTGGCGCTGTTGCTTGGGTGGCGCGCGCATGCCGAGCCGGCGCACCGCCAGATGGTCGCCGCGGCCAATCCGATCGCGGCGCAGGCGGGGCTGGCTGTGCTGCGGGCCGGCGGCACCGCGATGGATGCGGCGATCGCGGTGCAGATGGTGCTGGGCGTGGTCGAGCCGCAATCCTCGGGGCTCGGCGGCGGCGCGGTGATGCTGGTGTTCGACGCCGCGACCGGACGGACAACCAGCTGGGACGGGCGGGAAACGGCGCCGGCCGCCGCCACGCCGGATTTGTTTCTCGACTCCGCCGGCAAGCCGGTTTCGTTCCAGGACGCGGTGCAGAGCGGCCGGTCGGTCGGCGTGCCCGGCGCCGTGCGGATGCTGGAGGCGGCCTGGAAGGTGCACGGCAAGCTGCCGTGGGCCGACCTGGTCCTGCCGGCGGCGAGGCTGGCGGCTGACGGGTTCGTGGTTTCGCCCAGGCTGGCCCAGGTGATCGCAGCCAACGCAGGGGCATTGCGGCGGCAGGACGCGATACGGAACTATCTGCTGACACCGGCCGGTCTGCCGCTGCCCGCCGGCACGCTGCTGCGCAATCCGGCCCTGGCCGAGACGCTGCGCGCCGTCGCCGCCTCCGGCGCCGACGCGCTGCATCGCGGGCCGATCGCCGCCGACATCGCCATCGCCGTGCGCTCCGATCCCAACCCTGGGCTGATCACGGTCGACGACCTCGCCGCCTACCAGGCCCGCGAGCGTCCCGCGGTTTGCGGCTTGTATCGTGGGCGAAAGGTTTGCGGCATGGGGCCGCCCTCCTCCGGCGGTGTCGCCGTGCTGCAGATTCTCGGCATGCTGGAGCCTTTCGATGTCCCGTCGATGCCGCCCGACAGCGCCGGGCCGATCGAACTGCTGATCGAAGCCGAGCGCCTGGCCTATGCCGATCGCGGCCGCTATCTGGGCGACTCCGATTACCTGGCGGTTCCGGTGGCGGGGCTGATCGATCCCGCCTATCTGGCCACACGTTCGAAGCGGATCGACCCGAAGCACGCCGACCTGTCGCCGCCTGCTGGAGAGCCGTCGTTCGAGGGCGCGGTCGGCCCCGCTTTATCGCCGCAACCGGCGCAGGAGGAGCATGGCACCTCGCAGGTCGCGATCGTCGATGCGGAGGGCAACGCGGTGTCGATGACGACGACGATCGAGGGGCCGTTCGGTGCAGGGCTGATGACGCATGGCTTCCTGCTCAACAACGAGCTGACCGATTTCTCGTTCAGGCCGAAAATCGACGGCCGCCCGGTTGCCAACCGGATCGAGCCGGGCAAGCGGCCGCGCAGCTCGATGGCGCCGACGCTGGTGTTCGGCGCCGACGGACGGCTGCAATACGTCGTCGGCTCGCAGGGCGGCGGGCGCATCATCGGCTTCGTGGCGCTGGCGCTGGTGCGGATGCTGGACTGGGACTACACGCCGGCCGAGGCCGCGGCGGCTCCGCGGATCGAGACCTTGGGCGGTGCCGCGGAGCTGGAGGCGGGCACCCGGGCCACGAGGCTGGCCGAGCCGTTGCAGGCGATGGGCGAGACGGTGCAGGTGGTGGCGATCGATAGCGGCTTCCAGGCTATCCGGACCGGGGCGGAGGGGCTTGTCGGTGGAGCCGATCCCAGGCGCGAGGGGATAGCGATCGGAGATTAGCTTCTTGCGGATGCGCCCCGGGGCGCTACCCCGGCGGGGTTTGGGGCGGCGCCCCAACCTTGCCTTTACCGTGCCAGGTACTCGACCGCCGCCTGCAAGCCGCCCGCCTTATGCGGTATCCCGGCAGCCAGCAGCCCCATCTCGACCCCGCCAAGCGCCCCCAGCAGTTGCAGCGGCGAAAGGTCGCCCATGTGGCCGATGCGGAAGATGCGGTCCTCGACCCGGCCGAGGCCGTTGCCGAGCGACATGTTGAAGCGGTCGAGGATGACCGCGCGGAGCTTGTCGGCGCTGTGGCCCTCGGGCACGCGGATCGCGGTGACGCCGGGCGAGCAGGCGGCCGGGTCGGTGCATTGCAGTTCCAACCCCCAGGCGGCGGCAGCGCGGCGGGTAGCTTCGGCGAGGCGTTCGTGGCGCGCGAACACGGTCGGCAAGCCTTCTTCTAGCAGCATCCGCATCGCCTCGTTCATGGCGAAGAACAGGTTGAGCGCCGGGGTGTAGGGAAAGAAGCCGGTCTGGTTGGCGGTGATCAGCGGCGCCCAGTCCCAGTAGCTGCGCGGCAGTTTTGCCGACTTCATCGCATCCAGGGCTTTTTCGGACATGGCGTTGAACGACAGGCCGGGCGGCGTCATCAGGCCCTTCTGCGACCCGGAGATGGTGACGTCGATCCCCCACTCGTCGTGCCGGTAGTCGCAGGTGGCGAGCGAGGAGATGGCATCGACCATCAGCAGCGCCGGATGTTTTTGCCTGTCCATGGCGGCACGGACCGGAACCACGTGGGTCATGCAGCTGGTCGAGGTCTCGTTGTGGATGACGCAAACGGCACGGATGCGGTGGCCGGTGTCGGCGGCCAGCGCCGCCTCGATCGCCGCAGGGTCGGCACCACCGCGCCAGTCGGTTTCCAGCATCTGGACTTCAAGCCCGAGCTTGCCGGCCATCTGCTGCCAGAGGTGCGAGAACCAGCCGGTATGGCTCATCAGCACGGTGTCGCCGGGCGACAGGGTGTTGATCAGCGCCGCCTCCCAGGCGCCGGTGCCCGATGCCGGATAGATCGCGACCATGCCTTGGGTCTGGAAGATTTTCCGCAGGTTGCCGACGACCTCGCGGCCGAGCGCACCGAATTCCGGGCCGCGATGGTTGATGGGCGCGCGGTCCATGGCGCGCAGCACGCGATCGGGCACGTTGGTCGGGCCCGGCGTCTGCAGGAAATGGCGGCCCGCGACGGTGTTCAGGATGGTCGGTCGCGACGACATGTCGTTCGGCATCTGTCGGCTCCTGGCGCCACAGGGTGTCTGGCGCGCGGGCGAGAGAAAGCATGATCGCACGGGATTGCCAATGGCTTCACGTTAGGCCAAGCGTGGCCGCATGAATGCACGTGCGGAAGCGGTATCGCCCGGCGACAGCCGGCTGGCGGCCCAACTCGGCCGCGAGCTGGAGGGCGAGGTGCTGTTCGATCGCGCCAGCCGCGGGCGCTATTCGACGGATGCCTCGATCTACCAGGTCGAACCGTTGGGCGTCATCGTTCCCGCCAGCGTAGCCGACGTCGAGGCGGCATTCGCCATCGCGCGCGAGCATGGCGTCTCGGTGCTGGCGCGCGGCGGCGGCACCAGCCAGAGCGGCCAGACCGTCAACCGGTCGCTGGTGATCGACTGTTCGAAGCATCTGCGCCGGGTGCTCGAGGTCGATGCGGCGGCGCACCGCGCCTGGGTCGAGCCTGGCCTGGTGCTCGGCCAGCTGAATGCCGCCCTGCGACCGCACGGGCTGTTCTTCCCCGTCGATCCTTCGACGCACGCCCGCGCCACCATCGGCGGCATGGCAGGCAACAACTCGTGTGGGTCCAAGTCGATTCGCTACGGGCTGATGGCGGACAACGTCAGCGCCATCGACGCCATCCTGGCTGACGGGTCGCGCCATCGCTTCGGACCGGCCGGCGCCAACGACACGCCGGCCGGGCTGATCGCGCGGCTGCACGCGGTGGGCAGCGCCGAGGCCGCGGAAATCGAAGCGAGGTTCCCGAAGCAGCTGCGCCGGGTCGGCGGCTACAACATCGACAGCCTGACCCCGGCGGCGCGCGCGGCCGGGCGCGACAATTTAGCGCGCATCCTGGTGGGCTCGGAGGGCACCCTCGCCTTCTCGGCGTCGATCGAGCTGATGCTGGCGCCGATCCGGCCAAGAAAAATCCTCGGCATCTGCCAGTTTCCGACGTTCCGAAGTGCGATGACGGCAACGAAGCACATCGTCACCCTCGATCCCGAGGCGGTCGAGCTGGTCGATCGCACCATGATCGACCTGGGCCGGTCGATCGGACTTTACCGCACGACGATCGACGAGATGCTGACGGGCGAACGCGAG
>JANXRT010000434.1 GCA_025356735.1 Acetobacteraceae bacterium
GTCGCCGGGCACGACGTGGTGAAATACGCGCTGGACACCTACGGGTCCGGGAACGAGGCCAGCCTTTCCGTCACCCACGACGCCAACGCCTGGCCGTCCGACCGCTACGCCGGCATCCCGGCCCCGGCGTACGGCGAGCGCGTCGTGCTGTGGGTGCAGAACAGCCACGCCGTCGCCATTCCCGCCGGCACGCTGCAGCTTGACCGCATGGGCGCCGAGGCGCCGGTCGCCTACACCCGCGAAATCGGCCCGTTCGCCACCGTGGCGCTCGATGTCGCCGATCTGCTGCCCGACCTGCGCTGGCCAGCCCAGATCGAGCTTCGCGCCGGCCGCCACATGGTCCGTCCGCGCTACGAGATCACCCGCGGAGACCGCATCCGCATCGCCCATGTCAATGTCGAGCGTGCCGACCTTCGCCCCGACCCCAACATCCCCAACCTTCCGGCTTCCCTCGGACGCGGCTACCTGCTGCCGTTCCCGGTTCTCGATCCAAAGGAATTCCGCACGCTGGTTCAGCCCAACCCGATGGCCGAGAGCCAATCCAGCCTGCCGCTGCGGCTGGATATCTTCAACGAGGCCGGCGAACGGCTGGAAGCCCGCTTCCTCGGCAACCTGCCGCGCGACCACCGCCTCGCGATGGACTTCGACACCGTGCCGCAGGCCACTCGCGGCCATGCCGAGCTGGCCTACGATTTCCGCGACGGCGGCGCCGCCGATGGCTGGATGCACACGCTGGTGCGCTATGAGCACCGCGCCACCGGCCACGCCGCGGAAACCAGCTTCGGCGCCCACATCTTCAACACGGCAATGACCTACAGGGACGAGCCGCAATCCTATTCCGGCCCGCCGCCCGGCCTCTCGACCCGGCTGTTCCTCCGGCTGGGCCACGGCCACCGCCGCAGCTTCGCCATCCTGATCTACCCGGCTTCCGCCCAATGGCATCCGCGATCCGGCACCGACCTCGAACTCCACGCATCCGACGGCACCAGGCTGGCGCAGCACCGTATCGCCATCGCCTGCTCGGGTTCCGTCACCATCCGGCCTGACGACATCTTCGGGCCGGAGGCGATTGCCGCCGCCGGGCCGGTCGGCTACGTGCTGATCCGCGACGCCACCTGCCGGCTGTTCGGCTATCATGGGCTGATGGACGAGGCCGGCGGCTTCTCCCTCGACCACATGTTCGGGTTCTGATTGCCGGGTCTGCGCCTACTGGATGGCGACCGTGTCGATCGGGTAGATGACGCCGCCGCCGGTCTCGATCGGCGGCAGCAGCACGTTGATCGGGCCGCCGGCATCCTCGGGGTCCGGGAAGCCGATGCCGGTCTCGATGTTGGGGCGAAGCAGGATCGTGAGCTTGCCCGGCACGGTGCCGTCGGCGATGAACTCCGTTCCTGCGAGGGTCAGGACCTTCTGGCTGCGTCCCGCGAAAGCTGACGGCGGGAAGCTGCCGGTGACGAAATGCATCCGCAACAGGTTGATGATCCGCGCCCGGTTGTCGAAGCCGCCGTTGACGCCGCCACTGGTCGGGGCAATGCTGGTGCGCCACCCCCGCGGCAGCTTGTCGAACGCCGAGTTGACCGGCGCGAACACGGTGTACATCTGCGTCGAGGCGCGCAACGGCCGCCACATCGATTGCAGCTTGATGATGCCCACGAAGATGCTCAGCCGCGGGTCGGCCTGCATCGCCTCGGCCAGCGCATTGCCATCGGCCGGCGTCCCGGTCGGCCCGACCACCGGCTTGTAGCACGAGGCAAGGCCAAGCAAAGCCAACGAGGAAACGGCCGCGCGGCGGGTGGTGTGAAGGCTGCTCATGGTATCGATCTTCCGGGACGGTTTCTTCCGCAGACATTGTCGGGATCAAAGG
The DNA here is from genome assembly GCA_025356735.1 of Acetobacteraceae bacterium. Taxonomy (GTDB): domain Bacteria; phylum Pseudomonadota; class Alphaproteobacteria; order Acetobacterales; family Acetobacteraceae; genus PALSA-911. The sequence goes on from JANXRT010000434.1 coordinate 1,865, forward strand.
CAGCCGCAATGAAACTTTCGTTGAACCCTGCGCGCGACGGACACCTGCCGGCGTCTGAACTTGGCTTCCGGCCAGCCTTTAGCGGCCAGCCTTTAGCGAAAAGCGAGCCGGTCCACCGCGATGGCCACCGGCTGCCAGTTCTCCGGAAACAAACGCTCCAGAGTCCGAACCTTTGGAATATCGTTGGCGGCGATGTAGGCGTTGTCAGGGTGCCGGCTCAGGTAGTCCTGATGATAGGCCTCGGCCGGGTAGAATTTCCCGGCGGGATCGACCCGCGTCGCGATCGGGCGGCTGAACGTCTTGGCGGCCTCAAGCTCCGCGATATAGGCCTTGGCGACCCGCGCCTGCTCCGGCCCGGTCACGAACAGCGCCGAGCGGTACTGCGAGCCGTAATCTGGCCCCTGGCGATCGACCTGCGTCGGATCGAGCGCCACCGAGAAGAAGATCTGCAGCAGCTTTCCATAGCTGACTCGGGAAGGATCGAAAGTCACCCGCACCGCCTCCGCATGCCCGGTCGTGCCGGCGCTGACCTGCTCGTAGCCAGGGTCCGCGACGGTGCCGCCGGCATAGCCGGACACCGCCTGGGTGACGCCGGCGACGTGCTCGAAAACACCCTGGATGCCCCAGAAGCAGCCGCCGGCGAAGACCGCGGTCTGCAGCCCCGGGTCACCCGCCACCTCCAATGCGGGCGGCGGCAATGCCGGCGCCCCGTCCGCACGTGCCCGGGCGGTGCGTAATGCAAGCGGCAACCCGGCAAGCACGGCCATGCCCACCGCCACGCCGAGCAACGAATAGGGAACTCGCGGCATCGCCAACCTCCAAAAAGCCTTCAACGCGGCTCCATCGTGCTCGCCGCTAGGAACGCCGCGAACCGGTCCTTGTAGTCCGGATGCCAGCGCGACAATGCCGGACGGTTGTGAACGATGTCGCCGGCGGCCCAAAGCATGCGCCGGTTGTCGACCTCCCGCGTTACGTCGTTGTCGGGGCACAACACATAGAAATCACCCGCCGCCATGCCGGCGAGCAAATAGTCCACGACCTGCTCCGGCGTCCAGGCGCCGGCCGGCTTCTCGGTCGCCGCACCCCGCGTCATGCCGGTGAAGGTCGATCCCGGCACCAGCAGGTGCGCGCTGACCTGGCAGCCTTCGACGTTGCGCAGCGAATGCGTCAGGCCCTCGGTCAGCACCTTCACCCCGGCCTTGGACACGTTGTAGGCAGTGTCCCCAGGCGGCGCGGTGATGCCCTGCTTCGATCCGGTGTTGACGATGGCGCAGGGCGTTCCCTGGTCGATCATCGCCTGCGTGAAGGCCTGCACGCCGTTGATCACGCCCCACAGATTGACCTCCAGCACCCGCCGCCAGCGGTCCGGATGGTCCCACGGGCCGCCGCCCGGCGCAGTGCCGGCGTTGTTCATCAGCACCGCGACCTCGCCGAACCTCTCGTAAACCGCGCTCTTCAGGTTCCGCACGGCCTCGGCATCGCTGACATCGGTCGCCACCGCCAGCACGTCGGCAACGCCGGCAGAAGCAACCTTCGACGCCGCAGCGTCCAAAGCGTCGCCGCCGATGTCGGCGAGGCACACCCGCATGCCCATTTCGGCAAACCTCCGCGCGGAGGCCAGCCCGATGCCGCTCGCCGCTCCGGTGATCACCGCGACACGGCCCGCGCCCAGCGCCGGATGCTGGCTCATGCTCGGCGCCGTGGGTTTGGGTTGTTGGGGGATCGGCTGGTATCAGGCAAGGAAGCATGGGGCGCTGCCCCAAACCCCGCCAGGAAAGCGTCCTGGAGCGCATCCTTTAAGGTCATGAAGCTATTCGGGTTGCTAACATTCAAAATCTCGGCTCCATCTCAAAGGGTGTTTTTCGAACGTCTATCACGCCATTTGAATGCTGTCTTGATTTAGGTACTCTGCTTGTGCTGCGTCGTGGCCGATCTGGAGGCAACTCGGCGGTGGCTGTTCTGCCGGCGGCTCGCGCAGAGGATACATTCCGTTAGTATAACAATTAGGCCCCATGACAGGCAAGCAAAACTTGCCTTTGCCCGGCGGAGGGCCAGATTGATCGCATGGACACCCAGGCCTTCGACGTCGTCATCATCGGTGCCGGAATCGCCGGCGCCACCGCCGCCGCGGCGTTGAGCCCAACCCACAAGGTGGCGCTGGTCGAGGCCGAGGAAGCCGCGGGCTTTCACAGCACCGGACGGTCGGCGGCGATCTGGATCCTGAACTACGGACCGCCCGACGTTCACTTCCTCACCGGCGCCTCCCGCGCCTTCTTCGAGAACCCGCCGCCGGGATTTTCCGACACCCCGCTGCTGCGACGTCGCGCCGTGCTCTATCTCGCGCCCGAGGATCAGAAAGCCGACTTCGAGGAATTCATGGCCGGCGCCGAAAGCGTCCGCGTCGTGTCCGAGGCGACGGTGAAAAGCCTCGTTCCGGCGTTGCGCCCCGGCTACCTCGCCGCCGCCGCGATGGAGGACGACGCCTTCGACATGGATGTCGCCGCCATCCACCAGGGCTTCCTGCGCCAACTTCGCGCGGCTGGCGGCATCCTGGCGCTACGCTCGCGCGCCGGGCGCATCGAGCGCCGCGACGGCACCTGGCAGATCGAGACCGCATCTGGCGCCACCTTCCAGGCGCCGGTCCTCGTCAACGCCGCCGGCGCCTGGGGCGATCTGGTCGCCGAGATCGCCGGCGTGGCGCCGCTCGGCCTGACCCCGTGCCGCCGCACCGCCGCCATCATCGATCCAAGCCCGCATAACGCCGAGAACTGGCCGATGATGATGGACATCGGCCATACCTGGTACGCCCGTCCCGAAGCCCGCACCCGGCTGATGGTCACCCCCGCCGACCAGACGCCGAGTTTCCCGCATGACATCCAGCCCGACGAACTCGACGTCGCCATCGGCATCGACCGCATGCAGCAGGCGCTCGACATCGAGGTCCGCCGCGTCGAGCATGCCTGGGCCGGGCTGCGCACCTTCACCCGCGACGGCAGCCTGGCCTTCGGCTGGGACCGGACAGCCCCCGGCTTCTTCTGGAACGTCGGCCAGGGCGGCTACGGCATCCAGACCAGCCCCGCCGCCGGCCGCCTGGTCGCCGATCTCGTCGCCGGCCGCGATCCCGGTCCGGCCGCCGCCATCCTCGCCGCGATCGATCCCGGCCGGAACCCGCCGACCGAGCCCGCATTGAACCCGAAACAGCGCGAATGAGATCATGAACGAGAAACTTCCAACCCCTGGCAAGCTACCGCGCATGCCACCCGCCAGGGACATTACGCCGATGCCGGGCAGCCGCGCCGGTCTGCCGCCGGGAAGCCTGAAAACGCCGACTTTCGATATCCAAGGTGACCAGCATCTGGACCCGCCGGCAAATGCACCGGTGCCGCCTGGTCCGGCTCCAACGGTGCCGGAAGAGTAAGGGCGGACGCTGCCCTCGACCCGCCGGGGGCAGCGCCCCCCGGACTCGCATTGCTTAAGGAAACATCTCTGTCTCCGCCTCGATCTTTGCTGGATCTAGCGTCATCCCGAGGCCGGGCTCATCATTGGCAGAAATCTCGCCACCGACCGGCACCACCGGGTGTGCCAGGAAGTGCTGGTTGATCGCGTTCCACTTGACCAGGTATTCCTGGTAAGGCGTCAGGATCGGCGATTGCGCCAGCGAGAAATGGATACCCACCGGCGTCGAATGGCCGTGCGGAATGACGATCAGGTCGTGCGCGCTGGCCAAAGCGGCGATCTTCAGGGTCTCCGACAACCCGCCGCACCAGTAGATGTCCGGCTGCAATATATCCAGCGCGCCGGCGTCGATGAACCGGCGAAAGCCCCAGCGGGTGTATTCATGCTCCGCCCCCGACAGCGGAATCGATATCTTGTCCTTGATCCGCCGGTGGCTGTCGATGCGGTCCGGCATCACGCATTCCTCCAGCCATTTCGGCCGGAACTCGGCAATCCGGCTGGCGAGTTCAATCACGTAAGGCACGTCCATCGACTGCCAGCAATCGAGCATGATGTCGTCGTCTTCGCCTAGCGCACTTCGAAGAGTGCGCACCAGCTCGACATTGTGCTTCATGCCCGCGGGGCCGCTCATCGGACCATGGCGGAAGAACCATTTCTGCGACCGGTAGCCCATCGCCTGGTACTGCTGCGCCCGGTCCCGCACCCGCGCCGGATCGAGCACGTTGAACCCCAGCATGCTCGCATAGGCCGGGATCGAGAGCCGCGTCGGCCCGCCCAGCAGCCGCAGCACCGGCACCTTCAGCCAGCGGCCTTTGAGGTCCCAAAGCGCGCAGTCCACCGCCGAGATCGCCAGCATCGCGTCGCCCTGGCGGCCATGCACCATGAACCGGTGCATCTGGTCCCACAGCATCTCGTGGGCGATCGGGTCGCGCCCGAGCAGCAGCGGCCGCAACCGCCCGGCGACGATCGAGGCCACGCCATCGGGCACCGGCCCGGCGATCCCGCTGACGCCCTCATCGGTATCGATCTTGATGAAGCAGCTTTCGATCCGGAAGTGGCTGGCATCGATCTGCTCGCCGCCCTCGAAATCGTCACGCGCGCGGTAGTCGGCGTAGATGTCCACCGGGCGCACCAGCCGTTCCTCCCAGAACGGTCCGTCAGTCTCCATCGTGCCGCGCAACCGCCGCACCCTCACTGACGTTATCTTCATGAACCGTCTTTTCTTTGTTGCCCGGATCGGATGGTAAGGCGGATCAAGCGGGCTTGGACAGCGACCTTACCGTAGGAGCATTGCAATGCAGGACCTCACCACCGCCGGCCAGCACACCCTGTCGGATGCCGCAACCAAGCACGGCTTCAGCGAGGACGCCGCCGGCGCCGTGCTGCGGGCGCTGCGGAAGGGCAACGGCATGGCCCAGTTCAACCATCCCGAGCTGGGCGGCATGGGCCAGTGGTCGTCCGGCATGGTGATGATCGGCGACATGGGCAACAACGGCCTGAAGTCGCGCGTCGACGCGCTGTGCCACGATCTCGCCGAGGCGCTGAACCACGGCGGCGTGTTCCACGACGCGGCGGACGCGGAAAGTCCGCCTGCCGGTGCGTCGGGGAACTGGTGGCCATCCGAACTCGGCTCGCCCGGCTCCTCCGGTGCCCAGAACGACATGCGCTACGCGGTGTTTCCGTCGGCGCACCGCATCGCCGTGCGATCCGGCGGCAAGGTCACCGTCTATGACAGCGGCGAGCACGCAATCCATGGCGTTTCGCAAGCCCAAGGCGGCTCTCAGACGCTGGTTTTCTCCAGCCAGCAGGGCCAGGTCTCGACGGCGGACCTGCCGGTCGTCAAAAGCTGACTTTCCTCCCTTCATAAGGAAGCATCCATGTACGTCGCCATGAACCGGTTCAAGGTAGCGCCTGGGTCCGAGAGCGAGTTCGAACATGTCTGGACCTCGCGCGACACGCATTTGCGCGACGTGCCGGGGTTCGTCGAGTTCCACCTGTTGCGCGGCCCGGCGCACGACGATCACGTGCTCTATGCCTCGCACACCATCTGGAGCGACTACAAGTCGTTCGAGGCCTGGACAAGGTCCGAGGCATTCCGCCTCGCCCACCAGAACGCCGGCGGCAACAAGGCGCTCTACTCCGGCCACCCGGAATTCGAAGGCTTCGAGTCCGTCCAAACTGTTGCCCGCGGCTAGGTAAGGCGCCCCGGGGCGCTACCCCGGCGGGGTATGGGGCAGAGCCCCATGCTTGCTTCATCAACGGAACAACCCGGAACGTGCCTGCCGCGATTGCATTGCTTTGCAATCAAGGGAGCACAAAATGGCAGACGTTCACTACAAGGTTGTCGAGCACGACGGCGGCTGGGCCTACACCCAGCAGG
>JANXRT010000436.1 GCA_025356735.1 Acetobacteraceae bacterium
GGCGGTCATGGCTGATCAGCACGATGCCGGAGCGCATGGATTTCAACTCGTTCTCCAGCCACTCGATCGCCGGCAGGTCAAGATGGTTGGTCGGCTCGTCGAGGAGCAGGATGTCGGGCATCGGCGCCAGGGTGCGGGCCAGCGCCGCCCGGCGGGCCTCTCCACCGGACAGACGGGCAGGCGCTTCCTCGCCGGTCAGGCCGAGCTCGTGCATCAGGTAGGTGGCGCGGTGCGGGTCGTCGCCGGCGCCGATGCCGGCCTCGACATAGGCGCGGACGGTCGCGAACCCTGCCAGGTCCGGCTCCTGCGGCAGATAGCGGATGGTGGCGCCGGGCTGCACGAACCGGGTGCCGGCGTCGGGCTGGATCAGGCCGGCGGCGATCTTCAGCAGGGTGGACTTGCCCGAGCCGTTGCGCCCGACCAGCACCAGGCGGTCGCCGGTCGAGACCGAAAGCTCGGCGCCGGTGAGCAGCGGCGCCGAGCCGAGCGCTACCTTGATATCTTTCAGAAGAAGCAGCGGCGGGGCCAATTTCGGTCTTTCGGGTCAACGTGCTGATGGATAATCAATCGGCGGGGACTTCCCTCGAATGGTCGGGACGCCTAGCAAGTGGGGACGACCGGCGCAATGCCAACGGGGAGGGAAGTGCCATGCGTTCCAGCCGGATTGGCCGTCGCACGGTGTTGTCGCTGCTCGCCACACCGTTGCTGGCAACTTCCGCGAGGGCTGGCGAACCGGTGCGCCTGGGATTGTTGCAGACCTTGTCGCCGGCGCCGTTCTACCTGGCGCAGGAGTTTTCCTACTGGCGCGAGGCCGGGATCGACGTGGCGTTCCGGTTCTTCCAGGCCGCCCAGCCGATCGCCGCCGCGGCGGTCTCGGGCGACATCGATGTCGGCGTCACCGCGCTGACCGGCGGCTTCTTCAGCCTGGCCGAGAAGGGTGCCTTGCGGGTGATCGGCGGCGCGTTGCACGAGCAGAAGGGCTTCGAGGGCTCCGCCATCCTGGTTTCGGCCAAGGCCTATGCCGAGGGGCTGGACGACGTGAAGAAGCTGGCCGGGCGCAGCTTCGCCATTACCCAATACGGCTCGTCGTTCCACTACATGGTCGGGCGTATTTCCGAAGTTTCCGGCTTCGACGTGAAATCGGTGACGCTGCGCCCGGTGCAGACGGTGGCCAACATGGTGGCCGCGGTGCGCACCGGGCAGGTCGATGCGACCATCGCCATCGCCTCGATGGCTCGGCCGGTGGCGGCCACCGGCGAGGCGCGGATCATCGGCTGGGCCGGGGACGTGGTGCCGTACCAGATCACCGCTTTGTTCACGACGGCGGCGATGATCGACGGGCGGCCGGACGATTTGCGCCGGTTCGCGGCCGGCTACCGGCGCGGTGTTTCCGCTTTTCGAAACGCGTTCCTGCGGCTGGACGAGGCCGGCCGGCCGATCCATGACGCCGACACCGACAAGGCAATCGCCGCGATTTCGAAATACGTCTTCGTTGGCGACCCGGACGCCGGCAAGAAGATCATCGAAGGCGTCGGCTACTACGATGCCGACGGCGCGCTTGATGTCGCCGACGTCGCCGCCCAGCTGCGCTGGTTCCGCGCCCAGGGCCTGGTCAAGGGCGACGCCGACCCGGCAAGCGTGATCGACAGGCGGTTCCTGCCGACGCGATGATCGTTCGCCAGGACGGGCTGGCATTGGGGCTGGCGGGCATCTTCCATCGGTTTTCCGGTCTTCTTGTTCTGGACGGCATCGACCTGATCATTCCGGCGGGCGAGGTCACGGTGTTGCTGGGACCGTCAGGCTGCGGCAAGTCCACTTTGCTTGGCATTCTGGGCGGTCTGATCGCGCCGAACCACGGCGAGGTGCGAATGTCGGGTGCGGTGGGACGCGACTGCCTCAACCCTCTGACCTATGTGTTCCAGGATTTTTCCCTTCTGCCGTGGCGCAGCGTGGCGGGGAACGTGGGGCTGGTGCTGGAAGACCACCCGATGACCCGCGCGGCGCGCAACGACCGCGTGGCCGAGGTGCTGGCCCTGACCGGGCTTTCCGAGTTCGCCGCCGCCTGGCCGCGCCAGCTTTCCGGCGGCATGCGCCAGCGCGTCGGCATTGCCCGCGCGCTGGCGGTGCGCCCGGCCTGCCTGCTGCTCGACGAGCCGTTCTCCGCACTCGACGCGCAAACCCGCGACCTGCTGCTGGAAGAATTTTCCGAAATCATTACCCGCGCCGGCACCACGACCGTCTACGTGACGCACAACCTTTCCGAAGCCGTGCGGCTGGGCCAGCAGATCGTCGTACTGAGCCGCCGTCCCGGGCGGGTGCGCGAGATTTTCCGCATTGACCGGCCGGTCGTCGGACGCCGCATTTCCGATGTTGATCTGCTGGCCTGCGAGGCACGTATCTGGGAGCTGATTCGCTTGGATGCCGCCGCCGCGGTACGCGAGATCGCCGATGCCTGACCGCGTCGCCTTTCGCGGCGGCGGGTTTTCGCCGGCGACCAAGCCGCTGGCCGGCATTGCGACGCTGGTGCTGTGCGTGGCACTCTGGCAGGCGGCGTCCTGGGCCGGATGGCTGCCGAAGCTGTTCCTGCCGGCGCCCGACGCCATCGCCATCGCCCTTTTCCGACTGGCACGCAGCGGCGAGCTTTGGCTGCATCTTGGCGCCTCGCTGAGCCGGCTGGCGGTCGGCTGGAGCCTGGGCACCGTGGCCGGCCTGGCGCTCGGCCTCGCTGTCGGGCTGTTCTCCATTGCCCGGTCGCCCGGCATGGCGGTGGTGTCGGCGCTGTTCCCAATCCCGAAGATCGCGCTGGTGCCGCTGTTCATCATCTGGTTCGGCATCGGCGAGGGCTCGAAGATCGCGACATTAGCGCTCGGCGTGTTCTTCCCGACGGTGATCAACACCGCCGGCGCCGTGGACAACGTGCCGCGCGGGCTGATCCGCATGGGCCAGAGCTTCGGCTTGCCGTGGATTTCGATCGTACGCAAGATCGTTCTACCTGGCGCGCTGCCGGCGATCCTGAGCGGATTTCGGATCACCAGCTCGATCGCCATCATCTTATTGGTTGCGGCTGAAATGATCGGCGCCGAGCGCGGCATCGGCGCCTTCGTATTGTCAGCCGGCAATCTTTATGACACCGACAATTTGTTAGCCGGCATCGTTGTCCTATCAGCGCTGGGGCTGTGCGTCGCCTGGATCATCGGGCGCATCGAGCGGGCGCTGCTGGCATGGCGCTGAACGCGAGGGAGGTTCCATGAGCAAGCCGGTCCTGATTATTACCGTGCGCCTGCCTGAGGCCGTGAAAGCCCGCGCGGAGGCCGAGTTCACCGTCCGCTACGACACCACCGATGCGAGGCGCGCCGGTCCGGGGGATGCATCGGGCGCCGCCGCCATCCTGACCAGCACGATCGAATATTTCGATGCCGCCGCCATTGAGGCGTTGCCCGGCTGCGTGCGG
>JANXRT010000448.1 GCA_025356735.1 Acetobacteraceae bacterium
GGGGTTCAAAGGGGCGACGGCCCCTTTGCGGGGTTTGGGGCAGAGCCCCATGCTTTCTTGCCTGCGGCGCCCTTGCCGGCGAACCGGCGTGATCGATATGGTCATCCGGTCTTCATACTGGATGCCACCCTATGCCCACCACCCGTCTTCTGATCATCGGCGCCGGCCCAGCCGGCTACACCGCTGCCATCTATGCCGCGCGTGCCAGCATGGAACCGATCCTGCTCGCCGGTCTGCAGCCGGGCGGACAGCTGACGATCACCACCGATGTCGAGAACTATCCAGGCTTCGCGGAGGTCATCCAAGGCCCGTGGCTGATGCAGCAGATGGCGGCGCAGGCCGAGCATGTCGGCACCAAGGTCGTTTATGATATCGTGACGACGGTCGATTTCTCGCGGCGGCCGTTCCGCTGCACGGTAGATTCCGGCGACACCTATCTTGCCGAGAGCGTCATCATCGCGACCGGCGCACAGGCGCGGTGGCTGGGTCTCGAGTCGGAAACGCGTTTGTCCGGCGCTGGCGTGTCAGCCTGTGCGACCTGCGACGGGTTTTTCTATCGCGGCAAGCGCGTCGCGGTGATCGGTGGCGGCAACACCGCGGTGGAGGAGGCGCTGTACCTTACCAACCTCGCCGACCATGTCACCGTCATCCATCGCCGCGACAGCTTCCGGGCCGAGAAAATCCTCCAGGCGCGGCTGTTCTCCAATCCGAAAGTCTCGGTGATCTGGGACCATGCGGTGGACGAGGTGGTCGGCGGCGGCAAGCCCGAGGTGGTGACCGGGGTGCGCCTGCGCCACGTCCGCACCGGCGCGATGCAGGACCTTGCGGTGGACGGCATGTTCGTGGCGATCGGCCACACGCCCACGACCGCCGCCTTCATGGGCCAGCTCGAGATGGATCGGGAAGGCTATATCCTGACCCGCCCCGGCAGCACGGCGACCTCCGTGCCTGGCGTGTTCGCGGCCGGCGACGTGCAGGACAAGGTCTTCCGCCAGGCAGTGACGGCGGCCGGAACCGGATGCATGGCGGCGCTGGAGGCCGAAAAATTCCTCGCCGAACAGCATAGCCTGGCGACAATGGCCGCGGAATAATCGTCCACCTGTCGGAATCCCCATCCCCAGGTTCGAGAATGACGTTATAGTCATGCGTCAGGCGCGTATCCGACTCGCTTGCGAAGCGTAATTGCCTATGCCTGGCGAGCATACGGGTTTGATTTTCCGAATTTGGGGAATCTCTCAGGGGAGAGGCCATCAATGGATTGGGACAAGCTGCGCGTCTTTCACGCCGTGGCCGAGGCAGGCAGCTTTACGCATGCCGGCGATACGCTGAACCTCAGCCAGTCTGCCGTCTCGCGCCAAATCTCGGCGTTGGAGGAAGCGTTGCAGGTGCCCCTTTTCCACCGCCATGCCCGCGGATTGATCCTTACCGAACAGGGGGAGGCCCTGAACCGGACGGTGCGGGAAGTCTTCGCCAAGTTGGCTATGACCGAGGCGCTGCTGACTGAGAGCAAGGAGAAGCCTGCCGGCCGGCTCAAGGTCACCACCACGATGGGGTTCGGGTCGACCTGGCTGGCGCCGCGGCTGCAGGGCTTCCTCGAAGCCTATCCCGACATCACCATGTCGCTGCTGCTTGACGACAACGACCTCGATCTCGCGATGCGGGAAGCCGATGTCGCGATCCGTATGCATCCGCCGAAGCAACCCGACCTGGTCCAGCGGCATCTGCTGACGATCCTGTGGCAGGTTTGCGCCTCGCCCGACTATCTCAAGAAGCACGGCGTGCCGACCCGGCCGGAAGAACTCGACGCGCACAGGCTGATCCTGTTCGGCGGCTACCATCCGCCGGTCGCCGACATGAACTGGCTGGCCGATGCCGGACGGCGGCCGGGCAATCCGCGGCGTGCGCTGCTGGAGGTCAATTCGACCCAGGCGATGACCCTGGCGATCCGCTCCGGGCTCGGCATCGGCGCGCTGCCGGACTACGTCATGGCGGAGAACCAGGACCTCGTCGTGCTGATGCCGGACCTCAAGCCGCCCAAGGTGGACGTCTATTTCGTTTATCCGGAGGAGCTGCGCAATTCGAAGCGGGTGGCGGTGTTCCGCGACTTCCTGCTGAGCCGGCTGGCGGAGATGCATTAGCCGGCTTTTTCCGCCCGGTAAGAGCCGTTTGGAACCTGATGTGCGTTGGCGGCTTTCGCCTCGATGTCAGCAAACACCTTCGAGACCAACATCCCGGCGCGGCTGGACCGCCTGCCGTGGGCCAAATTCCACTGGCTGGTGGTGGTGGCCCTGGGCATCACGTGGATTCTCGACGGCCTTGAAGTTACGCTGGTCGGGTCGCTGTCGGGCGCTATCAAGGAAAGCCCGCTTCAGCTCTCGGACTCCGAAATCGGCTATGCCGCCAGCTCCTACCTGGTTGGCGCGGTGGTGGGCGCGCTGTTCTTCGGCTGGCTGACCGACCGACTGGGCCGCAAGAAGCTGTTCACCCTCACCGTGCTGGTCTACCTGGTGGCAACCATCGCGACCGGATTTTCCTGGAACTACACTTCATTCCTGTTCTTCCTCTTCGTCACCGGTGCCGGCATCGGTGGCGAGTATGCCGCCGTCAACGCGACTATCCAGGAGTTGATCCCGGCGCGTCGGCGCGGTTTTACGGATCTTGTGATCAACGGCAGCTTCTGGGTCGGCGCGGCGCTCGGCGCCGTGGGTTCGCTCGCGGCGCTTGATCCGGCGATCATTCCCACTGAATATGGCTGGCGCGTCGCTTTCGTGATCGGTGGCACGATCGGCTTCATCACGCTGCTGCTGCGCCGCTGGCTGCCCGAAAGCCCGCGTTGGTTGATGACGCATGGCTACCCGGATCAGGCTGAGGCGGTGATGCGCGGGATCGAGCAGCGGGTCGAGGCCAGCAACGGTCCGTTGCCGCCGGTTCCAGGCCAGCATCTGCGGTTACGCGGCGACAAGCACAGCTGGTTCGCCGAAGGTATCAGATCGCTATTCACCACCTATCGCCGCCGAACCCTGGTCGGCGCGGCGCTGATGACGGCGCCGGCGTTCTGCTACAATGCGGTGTTCTTCACCTATGCGCTGATTCTGACCCGGTTCTACGGCATTCCATCCGGGCGGGTCGGGCTGTTCATCCTGCCGTTCGCCGCCGGCAACTTCATGGGGCCGTTGCTGCTCGGCCGGCTGTTCGACAGCCTGGGACGGCGCATCATGATAACCGCGACCTACGTGCTGTCGGGCGTGCTGCTGATGATCACCGGGTGGTTGTTCGCCGCCGGCACGCTTAGCGTCGTGCAGCAGACCGTCGCCTGGACGGTGATCTTCTTCTTCGCCTCCGCCGCCGCCAGCTCAGCCTATCTGACCGTCGGCGAGAGTTTTCCGTTGGAGGTCCGGGCCATTGCGATCGGGATTTTCTACGCCATCGGCACCGGGATCGGCGGCGTGTCCGGCCCGGCGGTGTTCGGCCGGCTGATCGAGAGCGGATCGCGCGACAACATCTTCTACGGCTACCTGCTGGGCGGCGGGTTGATGGTGGCGGCCGGACTGATCCAGGCCTGGCTAGGCGTCAGCGCCGAGCGCCGCAGCCTGGAGGATGTGGCACCGCCGCTATCGGCCGCAGCCGCATAGAAGGGGCGGCACCTTGAGGAGCCGCCCCTGAGCATTCAGCAACAGTATTAGGCGCGCTTGCGTGTGATGATCCG
>JANXRT010000464.1 GCA_025356735.1 Acetobacteraceae bacterium
CGGGCCTGGCGCATCTGCAGCAGCAGGTCGAGCACCGGAATCTGCGGCGCCACCATAAGCGGGCGGCGCAGCAGCGCCTGGAGCGAGAACGCGTCGGGCCGCCCGACAAAGGAATACACGTCCTTGATGTGGACCATGCCAACCACGTCGTCGAGCTGCTCGTCATAGACGGGAAGCCTGGAATGGCCCTCCAGACGGATTTGCTCCAGCGCCTGGTCCAGGGTGACATCGACGCGCATCGCGACGATGTCGGCGCGCGGCACCATCACGTCGTCGGCAGTGGTTTCGCGCAGCCTCAGCACGTTGGCGATCAGCGCGCGTTCCTGGCGGTCGAGGTCCGGGCGTTCACCGGGCACGTGGGTCGCGTCTTCCGCCTCCTGCACCAGCTCGGCGATCGACAGGCGAACGCTTTGCTCGCCGTTGCGTCCGCCGACCATCCCCCTGAGGCGTGAGAGGATGGCCTGGCGGCTCAAGTTCGTCGCCACGGATTGGGCACGCCGATGCGGTGCAGCACCCGTGCCTCGGCCATTTCCATGCGCCGTGCGTCGCCGGCATGGACATGGTCGTGGCCGGCCAGGTGCAGCGCACCGTGCACGGCAAGGTGGGCGAGATGGTGGGATGGGCGACGACCCGAAGCCGCGGCCTCGCGGCGAATGGTGCCAAGGGCGAAGACGATTTCGCCCGGCATGCCGGGAAACGCTGGCTCGTAGGTCAGCACGTTGGTCGGCCGGTTGCGGTCCCGGTCGCGGGCATTCAGCCGCTGCACCGCGCGGTCGGACGACAGCACGAACGAGGCTTTTATACCGGCCGCGCAGGCGGCGCGGGCCACGATCGCCTCGGCACCGGGCATGAATTTCCGCCAGGCCGGGTCGTCCACCCGTATGTCGCTCCCCGTCGCCGGCGCTGTGTCCGGGACGGGGCCTCTACTACTGTCGGGGTCCATTTCAGGCGTGTTTTCCTTCGCGATGCGCAACCGTATCACGGTTCGCCTCGCGTCTTGTATCCCCCTCCGCCTCGGCCCGCTGCTCGTATGCCTCGACGATCCGCCCGACCAGCGGATGGCGCACGACGTCCCGCCGCGCGAACCGCACCACGCCGATGCCGGGCACGCCCTCCAGCGTTTCCAGCGCGTCGCGCAGGCCGGACCGCGTGCCGGGCGGCAGATCGACTTGGCTGAGGTCGCCCGCGATCACCATCCGCGTGCCCTCGCCCATCCGGGTCAGGAACATCTTCATCTGCACGGAGGTGGTGTTCTGCGCCTCGTCCAATATGGCGTAGGCGTGCGCCAGCGTTCGCCCGCGCATAAACGCGAGCGGCGCCACCTCGATCTCGCCGTTGGTCATCCGCTTGTCGAGCTGCCCGTTCGGCAGCAGGTCGTTCAGTGCATCGTACAATGGCCGCAGATAGGGATCTACCTTGTCCTTGAGGTCGCCGGGGAGGAAGCCGAGCCGCTCCCCGGCCTCGACCGCCGGGCGCGACAGGATGATGCGATCGACCTTGCCGGCCTGCAGCATGGCAACCGCCTGGGCGACCGCGAGGTAGGTCTTGCCGGTGCCGGCGGGGCCGACGCCGAACACCATTTCATGGCTCGCCAGCGCCTCCATGTAGGCCGCCTGGCCGGGGCTGCGCGGCCCAACCGGGCCGCGCCGGGTGCGGATCGCCGGCAGGTCGGAAAGCGGCAGCCGCGGATCGTTTTCGGTGTCCGCCAGCCGGATCGCTGCCTCCACATCGCCACGCCCGACGCTCTCGCCGCGTTCCAGCTTCTGCCACAGCCCCTGCAACGCGACCTGTGCGGATTCGACCCGCGACGGCTCGCCCGAGATCGCGACCCGGTTGCCGCGGCACGAAAGCCGCACGCCGAGCGCCTGCTCGATCCGCACCAGATGACGATCGTGATCGCCGAGCAGCATGGGCAGAAGCGCGTTGTTGCCGAACTGGAGGGTGACGGCCCGGGAAGCCTGGCCGACGGCGGGAGGTGCGGAGTGGGGCGACAGATGGGTCAAGCGCAGGCTCTCTCCTGGATGAGGTTGCTGGTTGAGGCCAGACTCCCGACCAGGGAGTTTTGGCGCGCGGCATCGATCCGCACGGAAATTTCCGTGCCGATCCGATCGAGGGAACCGGGCAGGTGCACCGGCTGCAAAAAGGGTGTCCGACCGCCGATCTGGCCCGGCTGGCGGCCAGGTCCGGTGACGAGGATGCTCATCGTGCGCCCGACGCAGGCCGCATTGAACGCACCCTGCTGGTCGCGCAGCAGCGCCTGCAACGCCTGTAGCCGGCGGTCCTTGTCCGGCTCGCCCACCTGGTGCGGCGCGCCGGCGGCGGGCGTGCCGGGACGCTGCGAATACTTGAAGCTGAACGCCTGCGCAAAGTTGACTTTCCGCACCAGATCCATCGTTGCTTCGAAATCGGTTTCGGTCTCGCCGGGATGGCCGACGATGAAGTCGGAGGAAAGCGCCAATTCCGGACGCGCATCACGCAGCCTGTCCACAAGCCGAAGATAATCTTCCGCCGTATGCTTGCGGTTCATCGCCGCCAGCATCCGGTCGGAGCCGGACTGCACCGGCAGATGAAGGAACGGCATCAGCGCCGGCACGTCGCCATGCGCCGCGATCAGCGCGTCGTCCATGTCGCGCGGGTGCGAGGTGGTGTAGCGCAGCCGCAACAGGTTGGAGATGCCGGCCAGCTCGCGCACTAGCCGCGCCAGGCCCCATGTCGAGCCGCTGGGCGCCTCGCCATGCCAGGCATTGACGTTCTGGCCGAGCAGCGTGATCTCGAGCGCGCCCTGCCCCACCAGCTTTCGCGCTTCCGCGACGATCGAGGCAACCGGCCGGCTGGCTTCGACGCCGCGCGTGTAGGGCACGACGCAGAACGAGCAGAACTTGTCGCAGCCTTCCTGGATGGTCAGGAACGCCGTCACGCCCTGCGGCGCCGATGCCTCGGGCAGGAAGTCGAATTTTTGTTCAGTGGGAAAGTCGGTCTCGATCACCGGGCCGCCTTTGGCGGCGCGCGACGCCCGGGCGACCATCTCCGGCAGCCGGTGATAGGTCTGCGGCCCCAGCACGATATCGACGTAGGGCGCGCGAAGAAGGATTTCGGCGCCCTCGGCCTGCGCCACGCAGCCAGCGACGGCAAGCACCATGCGTCCGCCCGCCGCTTCCTTCGACTGTTTCAGCAGCCGCAGCCGGCCCAGTTCGGAGAACACCTTCTCCGATGCCTTGTCGCGGATGTGGCAGGTGTTGAGAATCACCATGTCGGCACCGTCGGGAAGCGGCGACGAGGTGAAGCCGAGCGGCGCCAGCACGTCGGCCATCCGCAAGCTGTCGTACACGTTCATCTGGCAACCCCAGGTGATGACGTGCAGCTTCTTTCTGTTATCCGCGCCGGGGACAAACCCTGGAACCCTACCGTCGGCGGAATTCCCGCTCATGCAACCTGCTCCGCCGTGCCGCCCCGGACCAATCCGGAACGTAAGGCGGAAGCCATCGGCGGGGTGGCTGTCTGGGTCAAGCGCAACAGTTCAAATCTGGCTCCGTTTCGGGACTCGTCGGCAGCTGGCATTATGGCAGAGAATATCCGCGTGCTGTCAACAATCGCGCGTGTTCACGAACGACAGTTGGCATCGCGGCGGCGGGATGCAAGCTGCTGCGGCAAACCGGCGGTCAGCCAAAGGCGGGCTCGGTTCCAAGGCCGTCGCCGCCAGGCGGCGCGATGCCCGGCGCGGGTCCGGGCATCGGCGTTTGAATGGGCTGGGCCGGGCGATTTTGGCGCAACGTCGAAGCTCCGTCGGCACAGGCCCGCCACACCGCATGGGCAAGCTCCTTCCGGTTGGCGAAATGCGCCGGGTCGAGCGGCGTGTGCAGTAGCATCGTGCCGCGCAGGCCCTTGTGCTGCGCCAGCCGCCAGAAGTGCGAGGCGATGTCCATGTCGCCATACCAGGCGAACAGCGGCCGGCAGGCACGCCCGGTCGGCAGCCCCGCCAGCCGGTCATAGACCACCGAAATCGGCTGCAGGATCGGGCGCGCCGGCGCCTCGGTGATGGCAAAGAACGAGGACCGGAACGGCAGCACGCGCGACCCGTCTGATGTCGTGCCCTCGGGAAACAGGATCAGGTTATCGCCGGCGGCCAGCCGCCCGACCATCCCGTCGCGCTCCCGCCCGGTCGAGCCGCGCGATCGGCTGACGAAGACGCTGCGGCCGAGCCGCGCAATGGTCCGCACCACCGGCCAGCTCTCGACGTCGTCCTTGGCTATAAAGCAGCCGTCGAGCTGTCCGCCGAGCACCGGGATGTCGAGCCAGGAGGAATGGTTGGAAACGAAGATCACCGGCCGGCCATCGGCCGGGCGTGCGCGCTGGCCGATGACCCGCACCCGCAGCCCCATCAGCCGGGCGAAGCGGCTCCAGTAGATCTGCGCGAACCGCATCTTGGCGCCGCCCGGCAGCAGCAGGCAGGCTGCCTGAATGGGGATCGCCAGCCCGGTCCAGGCCAGCACGCTGACGCCGCGACGGATCGCGCGCAGCCGCCGCGACAGACGCCGTCCGGCCCGCATGCGCAGCGCCTCCGGGCCGGCCTCCGGCCGCGAGCGCCCAAGCTGCATCGGCCGCTTGGGGGCGAAGCGTCGAAGCGGATTCGCTGGTTTTTCCATGGCTTGCAGATACCGCCGCGATAATGACCAGACAATGGCACCACGATGACGGTTGCACGAAATCTGAGCCCGAAAAGCAACCGCAAGCGTCGGATTGTTGCGCCAGCGAACCTTCATCGAATGGCCGCACGCCTTGCAGCCCAGCCAGGCCGCATGCTGAGCGGATACAGGGAGGACAATCAGCATGACCAGGCGCCCGCAAACCCGTCGCCCCGCAGCCGCGGACCCCGCCACCCCCACTCCGGCGACCGATAACCAGACACCCGAGACGCTCAACAAGCCGGTGTTCTCGCAGCCGGTGCCGACCGCTGACCCAACCGTGTTCCAGATCCAGCATCCGTCCGACAACACTGCCTACAAGGCGATCGACGCGCTCAACCGCGAGCACAAGCTGCACCCCATGCCGTTCCCCGCGCCGCGTGACCTGCCCGAGCCGCGCCTGACCCTGGCGCAGGTGCTCGGAACCCGGTCGGAAGACGCCAAGATCACGGCCAATGGCCAGATCGTCTTTCACGCCGTCGGCGACACCGGCAACACCCGCGGCCCGGACTCCCAGAACTTGGTCGCCGACAAGCTGATCAGCGACTTCCAGGAGCCGGCCAGGCGCGACCTGCCGCAGTTCTTCTTTCATCTCGGCGACGTCATCTACAATTTCGGCGAGCAACGATACTACTACGACCAGTTCTACGATCCATACCGCGACTACCCGGCGCCAATCCTCGCCCTGGCCGGCAACCATGACGGCATGGTGGCGCCCGACACCAACGCTTCGACCCTGGCCGCCTACCTCGACAATTTCTGCCAGGAAGGTTTCGTCGTCACCCCCGAGGCCGGCGGCCTGTCACGCACCGCACAGATCCAGCCGGGCGTGTTCTTCACCTTCGAGGCGCCGTTCGTTCGCATCCTTGCCTTGTACAGCAACACGCTCGAAGACCCTGGCGTGATCGCCGACGACACCATCGGCTCCTCCCAGATTGAATACCTCCGCGCCGCCCTGACGCGGGTGAAAACCGAGGGCTACGCCGGCGCGCTGATCCTGGCCCACCATCATCCGGCCTACACCGCAGGCAACAAGCACGGTTGGAGCATCGCCATGCGCCAGCAGATCGACGGGATCTGCACCGATGTCGGCGTCTGGCCGCACGCGGTGCTGTCCGCCCACGCCCACAACTACCAGCGTTTCACCCGCACCCATGACGGATCGCAGATACCCTACGTCGTCGCCGGCAATGGCGGTCACGGCCTCGGCCGCCTCAACCGGGCCAAGGCCGAGGCTATCCGCGTGCCCGCGGTCATCGAGGCCGCCAGCGGAGACAACGACCTGGTCACGCTGGAGAGCTATGACGATCAGCATTACGGCTACCTGCGGATCGTGGCGACCCCGATGCAGGTGCGCCTTGAGTACCATCCGGCTAACGACGGCACCGACGCGAAAACGCCCGACGATTTCGTTACCGTCGATCTCGCCAGCCGCCGGCTGGTGCACTTCACCGGATGATCAGGCGGCGACCTTGGCCTCGATGCTGTCCCAGATCGCCGCCGCCAGATCAATGCCGCCGAACCGCGAAACCTCCTGGATGCCGGTCGGCGAGGTCACGTTGATCTCGGTCAACCAGTCGCCGATCACGTCGATGCCGACGAAGATCAGCCCCTGGTCGCGCAGCGTCGGCCCGATCGCCGCGCAGATGTCGCGCTCGCGGCTTGTCAGCTCGGTCTTCTCCGGCCGGCCGCCGACATGCATGTTGGACCGTGCCTCGCCGGCCGCCGGCACCCGGTTGATTGCCCCCATCGGCTCGCCATCAATCAAAATAATTCTTTTGTCGCCCAAACGCACCGCCGGCTCGTAGCGTTGCACCATCAGCGGCTCACGCGACCGGGCAAAATGCATTTCCAGCAGCGAGGAAAGATTCTCGTCGTCCGGCTTTATGCGGAACACGCCGGCGCCGCCGTTGCCGAACAGCGGCTTGACGATGATGTCCTGGTACTCGGCGCGGAACTCCCGGATCGCCTCGACATCCCAGCTGACCAGGGTCGGTGGCATCAGATCCGGAAAATGCGTCACCAGCAGCTTCTCCGGCGCGTTGCGCACCGACGCCGGATCGTTGACCACCAGCGTCTTCGGATGGATGTGCTCCAGCAGGTGAGTCGCGGTGATGTAGGCCATGTCGAACGGCGGGTCCTGACGCATCAGGACGACATCCATCTTGCTGAGATCAACAACTTCCGTGGCGCCGAACGAGAAGTGATCGTTCCGTACGCGCTGCACCCGGACCGGGCGGACGCGGGCGAACAGCCGCGCCCCGCGCAGCCACATGTTTTCGACTTTGTAGTGGAACAATTCGTGGCCCCGCGCCTGCGCGGCCAGCATCAGGGCGAAGGTCGAGTCACCATCTATGCCGATAGATTCCATCGAGTCCATCTGGACGGCGACGTTTAGCATGGCGTTCCTTTTGGCAAGCAGGGATGGGGCTCTGCCTCACACCCCGCCGGGGTAGCGCCCCGGGGCGCCTAACCTAAGTAGAGGGGTTCAAAGGGGCGACGGCCCCTTTGTGGGGTCCAGGGGCAAGGCCCCTGGCCTAACTTAGTCTGGCAATCGCAGCCACCACCGCATCCGGCTGCTCCCACGTCACCATGTGCCCCGCCTCGGCGACGATGACCAGCTCGGATCCCGGAATGGCCTCCTTGAAGGCGTGCGCATAGGGTGCGGCGAACACCTTGTCGCTGTCGCCCCAGACCAGCACGGTGCGCGCGCGGATGCGGTGGATGCGATCCTTCAGGCCACGCTCGGGAATCGGAAACAGGAACTTCCCGGCCATGCCCATGGTGCGGGAGTTGTTGACCAGGAACGGAATGAGAAAGTCCGGATCGTGGATGTTGACGTCGGCGGTGATCATTTTCTCGCCGGCCGCGGCATCGTGGAACATGATCGCCGGCACTTCCTTCGGCAGCAGGCTGAAAATGTCGGGCGACGGGTAATCTTCGATCCACAGCCCGGCCGCGGCAATCAGGCAAAGCTTGTCCACTTCCTTAGGCGACACCGCGGCCATCTCGGCGGCGATCATGCCGCCGAGCGAATGCCCAACCACGATCGGCTTGTTCAATCCGAGCGTGTCCATGACATCAAGCGTATGCAGCGTCACGTCCAGCATGTCGCGGATGCTGGTGCTCTCCTCGGTGTCGCCGAAGCCCGGCAGCAACGGCGCATGGACGCGGAAACTTTTGGCCAATCGGACCAGCAGCGGATCGTCGGCCTTCACCCCGGCGGCGGGATGCAGATAGAGCAGGTCGGGACCCATGCCGCCCTGAAGCACATGGATTTCGCCATGGTGCGACGGAATTTTCACGACTTCGATCATTTCGCGGGCACCTGCTGCTGGGGCGAGTATTGTGGCAGGGCCTTGGTCTGGAAGCTGCCGGGCAGCGGCTGCGGACGCGCCAGCCGGGCTAAAGGCTTGGCCCAGAAGCGGTTGTCGTCGGCATGCTCGGGAAACAGGTGGCGCAGCTTCGGCATCACCTGCTCGGCGAACAGCTTTGTCGA
>JANXRT010000497.1 GCA_025356735.1 Acetobacteraceae bacterium
ATCGCCGGCGCCCTGGAGGCCGGCCACAAATTCAACCCCGACTTCAACGGCCACGATCAGGAGGGCGTCGGGCCGTTGCAGGTGACGGTGAAGAACCGCCGCCGCTGCTCGGCCGCGGTCGGCTACCTGCGGCCGGCGATGTCGCGTTCCAACCTGACGGTGGAGACCCATGCGCTGACCCACCGCGTGCTGCGGGAAGGCAGGCGCGCGGTCGGCGTCGAGTTCAGCCAGGGCGGCACCTTGCGCACGGCCCGCGCGCGGCGCGAGGTGATCCTGTCCGGCGGCACCCTGAACTCGCCGCAGCTGCTGCAGCTGTCGGGCATCGGGCCGGGCGAGCTGCTGGCTGAGCACGGCATCCCCGTGCAGCACGACCTGCCCGGCGTCGGCGCCAACCTGCAGGACCACATCGGCGCGCGGCTGGTCTATAAATGCACCAACGCCAACACGATCAACGAGATCTACCACAGCCTGTACCTGCAGGCGCTGACCGGGCTGCAGTACATCTTCGGCCGCCGCGGCGCGCTGATGATGGGTGCCGCGCCGATCGGGTTGTTCGCCAAGACGCGCCCTGAGCTCTCGACGCCGGACGTGCAGTACCAGTTCCTCGCCGGCAGCGCGGAACGCACCGGCGAGGCGATGCACGACTTCGCCGGCTGCACGCTGGTGGCGATCCCATGCCGCCCCGAAAGCCGCGGCTGGCTGCGCATCACCTCGCCCGACCCAGACCGCCCGGCGGCGATGAGCCCGAACTACCTGTCCACCCAGAACGACCGCGACACCGTCGTCGCCGGGCTGAAGATCGGCCGCGCGATCTTCCACACCGGCGCGATGCGGCCCTACGTGACCGAGGAATACCTGCCCGGACCGCAGGCAACGACCGATGACGACCTGCTCGAGCACGTCCGCGCCACCGCCGGCACGACCTATCACCAGACCAGCACCTGCAT
The DNA here is from genome assembly GCA_025356735.1 of Acetobacteraceae bacterium. GTDB lineage: Bacteria > Pseudomonadota > Alphaproteobacteria > Acetobacterales > Acetobacteraceae > PALSA-911. The sequence continues at coordinate 948 of JANXRT010000497.1, forward strand.
GATGGGGCCGCAGGCCAACCACGTGGTCGATGCGACGTTGCGGGTGAAGGGAATGATGGGGCTGCGGGTGGCCGATGCCTCGATCATGCCGACGGTGCTGTCGGGGAACACCAATGCGGGGGCGATCATGATCGGGGAGAAGGCGGCGGATATGATCCTTCGCGGAGTTTAAGTGAGGCGCACCGGGGCGCTACCCCGGCGGGGTTTGGGGCAGAGCCCCATGCTTGCTTATGACACGAACTCCAATATCCAATGCGCCGGATACGGTCCGCCCGCCAGATCAACCCGGCCCGCGGCGCCAGGGCTGCGGCGCAGGTGCTCCCGGCGCAGCAGCGGCTTCAGGATTTGCGGCATTACGGCGCGGTTGATGTGGGCGCCGAAGCAGTTGTGCATGCCATAGCCCCACAGCATGTAGTCGCCCCAGGGCCGATCGGTGCGGAACGCATCGGGATCGTCCAGCTTCATCGGGTCGAACATCGCCGACAGGTTGGCCCCCATCACCATCATCCCCTTGGCTACCCTGCGGCCGCGCGGCGTGCCGTGGGCGATGGTGGTGTCGCGCGTGGCGCGGCGATAGATCACCGGGTTGATCGGATCGAAGCGCAGCGCCTCGAATACATGGGCGGCCAGCGCCGCGTCGTCGTCGGCGAGTGCCGCGCGGCGCGCGCCGGCGAGTTGTTCCGGCCGGTCGACCAGTTGCGCCAGCGCGTTGACGGATGCTTTCGCGAGGGTCGGCACGAAGCCGATCAGCAGGCCAAACAAATTGTTGCGGATGGAAAGATCGTCCATGCCGGGAAGGTCCGCCGCCTGCATGGCCAGGCATCGGGCTAGGATGTCATCGCGCGGGCCAGGATCGGTTTTCCGGGCCGCGATGGCGGCATCGAGATAGGCGCAGAATTCCTGGCCTGCCCGTAACGCCGCACCGGCGATCCGCTGCTCGCCGGCGAGGTCGATGAACAGATACCAGAACAGCGCCTCGCACCACTCGATTAGCTTCGCCTCGCTGGGGCCCGGTGTGCCGAAATACTCGGCGACGAGCAATGCCGGCAGCCGGCGGGTGAGTTGCGCGGGAACGTCGATGCGGCCGGCGCACGAGGTGACGATTTCGGCGCCGAGGCGGGCGGCGAGCGGCACCAGGATTCGCGCCAAATCGTCGCGCCGGACCGCGACACGCATGTTGGAGACGTGGCACTGGTAGTCGGCGCTGTCCTGCATGCCGAGGAAGAAGTTGCCGCCGCCGGTGATGGCGCGCATTTTCGGCTCATAGACGACGGCGAAATCGGCCTCGCGGTCGAGCATCTCGGTCACGTCGCTGGCGCGGCTGACGAGAACGGTTCCGGTATTGTCGTAGGCTTTGACGAATCTTTCCGACAGCACGAGGTTCGGCCAGACCAGGCGCAGGATGCGCAAGGCGTGGCGCTGGGTGTCGGAGGTCGTCAGCCGCGCCTTCAGCCGGGAGGCGACGGTGGCGTGCTCGCCCTGGAAAATCGCGGTCACCAGGGCGATCAGCGCCCAGGACGAAACCATGGCGCCAACGACCATTTCGGCTCGAACACGGATGGCCGTGAGCCACATCGCTATCTTCCTTCGGAAGCGCCCCGGGGCGCTTCCCCGGCTGGGGTCCGGGGCTGGGCCCCGGCCTGTTCTTTTTAGGTCGGATCGATAATCCCGCCAGCAATCAACCGCAAAGAAGTCATGCTGGGAACGAAGAAGTAATCCCCACCGCGCGTCTCAACGAACTGCGGCGGCCGGTCGCAGATGAACGGGGTACCCGATTTCGGCGCCGCGATGACGAACTTGGCGTCCGCGCCATGGTTGCCGATGATCGGGCAGGTGTCGTTGCCGGCGTTGAAGTCCAGTCCGTACTGGATCCATTGCTGCTGCACGAATTCGAACTGGCGGAACAGGCTGGCGCAGACCATCAGCATGATTATGCCATGCTCGCCGCTATCGTTGGCGGCGCCGGCGGCACTGCCGTAGGGCAGGCCGCGGCGCAGGATGCGGCGGCGGTTGTTGAGCGTGGAGCCGTGGCGCTCGGTGGGATCGGGCGAGCGGAAATGCGGGTCGAGCGTGTCCCGGGTATTGCTGCGGCGGATATGGGCGGTGACCGGGCAGGAGAGGCCGTCGGGATCGGCCTGGTAGGTGAAGCGCAGCAGGTCGCGCTCCATCGCGTTGAAGGTCACCATATCCTGCTTGGCCCATGCGGTGGCGCGTTTGTCCCTGATCAGCTCCCAGGCTTCGTAGGTCGGCGCGATGGTGATAGGCGTGCCGTCCTGCCAGCGCCCGGCCATCTTGGCCATCAGGGTCGCCGGGCCGTGATTGGCGGGAATGCCGGTGTAGGCGGCGAAGGCGTGGCCTGTGGTGTCAATGTAGTCGCGAAATGCCACGACGTTCTGGTGCAGCTTGCGGTAGGCCATGAAGGTGCCGTTGCGGCTGAAATCGTAAGGCATGGCGAATTCCGCCGTCTCCTGCGCCTCGTCCGGATGGCCGAGCAGGAACTCGCCGGTGGCCAGCGGCTGCCACTTGCCGTCCGCGGTAAGCCGGCCGTTGCCGACCACGGTATCAGCCTCGCGTCCCGGCGGATATTGGCCCTCGAACACCGGATCGCCGATGCCGTCGCGGTAGCCGAAATGCTCCTGGGCGACCGGCTTCACGCCGCCTTTGCCGTCCGGAACGAGGATAGCCGAGGCTTCCTGGAACTCCGTGTTGCCGCCGCGGTGGCCGGGCAGCAGCCGCACCCCGCCCGGCTGGCACAGGCCGCGCAGCCAGGCGGTGGTGGCGTCGAGGGCGGCGAACGGCGTGCCATCCGGGTTCATTTGGGCATTCAGGCTGACCAGGATGTGAACCCGGCGGTCATCGTCGCCGGGCTGCCAGATTCCGTCCCACATCGAAATGTTGTTGGTCGGCGCGCTGTCGCCGATGATGTCGGCGCGCGCCGCCATGCCGTCGATGAACTCGTCCGGCATCTCGCGCAGCGTGCGCGTCGGCACGCGCAGCGCGGCCAGGCCCTCATAGGTGAAGGCGATGTTGACCGTGACATCCGGCCGCGGCTGCACGACCGGGCCATGCGGTTCCGGCCGCCGGGGCGACTCCCACCGCAGGGCGGTGGTGACGCGCGGCCGGATCGCGGCCACGAAGGCGCGTCCGGCGTCGGCGTCCTCGACATGGAACAGCAGGAACCGGCCCTTTGGAAAACCCAGCCTGCCATAGGCCGTGAGGATGTTGCCCTGGATGTTGGCGAGGTCGAGCGCG
>JANXRT010000509.1 GCA_025356735.1 Acetobacteraceae bacterium
GCCACCGGCGCTGTCGCCGATCTCCGATCCGACCCGCGATCCATCCTGGCGTCCGCTAACCATGCCAATGCCGGCCAGCATCATAGTTCCTGTCGAGGCCAACAGCCTGTGGCGTCCGGGATCGCGTGCCTTCTTCAAGGATCAGCGCGCGGCCCAGATCGGCGACATCGTGACGGTTCTGGTGAAGATGAACGACAACGCCAACCTGCAGAACGTGACGGCAGCCAACCGCACGAGCGACGAGGCGATGGGCATCCCCGATCTGTTCGGTTTTCAGAAGATGCTCAACACCGTGCTGCCAAAGCCGATTGATGCTTCCAAGCTGGTGTCGCTGAACAGCGCCAACACGGCCAGCGGCAAGGGGCAGATCCAGCGCACCGAGACCGTCACCCTGCGGCTAGCCGGTGTCATCACCCAGGTGCTGCCGAACGGCAACCTGGTTGTGGCGGCGAGGCAGGAGTTCCGCGTCAACAGCGAGCTTCGCGAACTTCTGGTCAGCGGCGTCATTCGCCCGCAGGATATCGCCAGCGACAACACGGTCGTGCATGACCGCATGGCTGAGGCGCGCATCACCTATGGCGGACGCGGCCAGCTGACCGAGGTGCAGACGCCACGCTATGGCCAGCAAATACTCGACATCGTTCTGCCGTTCTGAGGGGCGGAGCTAATCGGGCGTGAAATCCATTGCCACGCCGTTCATGCAGTAGCGCAATCCCGATGGCTGTGGCCCGTCCGGGAACACGTGGCCAAGATGGCCGCCGCAGTTGCTGCAATGGACCTCGGTCCGAACCATGAACAGGCTGCGGTCGACGGTGGTGCCGACTGCGCCCTCAATCGGGTCGTGGAAGCTTGGCCAGCCGGTGCCGCTCTCGAACTTGGTGCCGGCAACGAACAGCTTCTGGCCGCAGCCGGCACACGAAAAGAAGCCTGCGCGTTTTTCGTAGTTCAGCGCGCAGGCCCCGGGTCGCTCGGTGGCATGGCCGCGCAACACGGAAAACTGCTCGGGCGACAGACGCTGGCGCCACTCCGCATCGCTCAAGGTGAACGGGAAAGCCTTCTCCGCTACATCCTGCGCTCCGCCACCGAACAATCGTGCCATCCGAACTCTCCCGTGCCTTTTTCCAACCACCCTGATGTGGTCGTGCACCAGCCGGATGTGAAGTCCGGCTGGCCTGCCGCGGCGTCAGAGGGCCTTGTGGCCGCCGTCGCAAAGGGGTGCATTTTTGGTCACCTTGCAGCCGCAGAAGAAAGCGTCTCCGGTCTTGAGCGCCTTGTATTCCATCGGGCGGAATTCGCCGCCCTTGTGCGAGCCGTCGCAGAACGGCTGCTTGGAGCTTTGTCCGCAGGAACACCACCAATAGGATTTGCCTTCCTCGACGGCCATCTTGAACGGCGATTTCTGCGCCATTATCGGCATCGGCATCGGATCGGACATCTGGGCGCTCCTGTTGTGGCGACGATCCGTGGGATCGGTCGCGCATAGGTTTCCGGCGGCGACGGGCATTCGTCAAGCCTTGTCGTCGAAGCTGGCCCATACCGTCGTTGCGCTTGACAGCCGAACGCGCGATGGAGCATCCGCCCAAACCCCCGATGGATTTTCCCGCATGTTGTTCATTCTCGCCAAGCTGGTCTGGGCGCTGCTGCGGCCGAGTTCCATCCTGTTGCTGCTATGCATGTTCGGCACCCTATGTCGCGGCCGCCGCTGGGGTTTTCGCGCGCTGGTGGCCGGGGTGGGCGGCCTAGTCGTTGTCGCCCTGGTGCCGCTCGACCGGTGGCTGATGGCACCGCTGGAAGACCGTTTCCCGCAGGCATCGCCACCGGCCCATGTCGATGGCATCATCGTGCTGGGCGGCGCCGTGGACACCAGGCGGACGATCGAGCACGGCATTCCCGCGCTGACCTCCGCCGCCGAGCGGATGACTGCCTTCGCCGGGCTAGCGCGACGCTATCCGCAGGCCCGGCTGGTGTTCACCGGTGGTTCGGGCGAAATCCTCAAGAAATCAATAACCGAGGCCGATGTCGCGCGCGCGCTGTTCACCGACCTAGGCGTGCCGCAGGAGCGCATGACCTATGAGAACCAGTCGCGCACCACCTACGAGAACGCGATCGAGACCCGGCGGCTGATGCAGCCGAAGCCGGGCGAAGTCTGGCTGCTGGTCACCTCGGCCAACCACATGCCGCGCGCGGTCGGCGTGTTCCGCCGCATCGGCTGGCCGGTGGTGCCTTGGCCGGTGGCCTACAAGACTCCGCCGCTGGAGGAGTTTTTTCAGCTGGGGCCGGTCGGCGACCACCTGGTCGGGATCGATCTGTCAGTCCATGAATGGATCGGGCTGCTGGCCTATTACCTGACCGGACGGACGGAAGCGCTGTTCCCGGCGCCATCGCCGTGATCCTGGGATTGCTTTAGACGACCTGCCATTCGTAGCCATCGTCGCCGCGGTCCGCGCGGCGCAGGACTTCCAGCCGGAGATGCCGGTCATGCGCCATCAGCGCACCCTCCAGCAGACCGCTCCAGGCGTCGAAGATCGCGGGATCGTCGAGGCCGCCGAGCAGCCTGATCGATCCCTGCCGCACGCCGGACGCTCCCACGCGCGTCGCTGCGTCGCCCTGAGCCACGGCCAGCGCGACCATGAAACTGGCGAACCCGGCGGCGTCGGCGGAAAAATCGCCAAGTGCCGCCGCCGTCTGCTCGTAGAGCTGCATCCCGACCAGCCAGCCGGTGAGCCGAAGCAGTTCGGCGGCGTCCGCGGCACCGAACAGCCGAATTACCTCGGGCAGCATCGAGCGGACATATTCCATCGCATAGCCGCGGTGCGCACGGCGCAACCTGGCTTGCGGCCATTGCCCGGCCGGCAATTGCGGCGCCTCGGCCGGATCGAACCGAGGCGCATCCTCCTGCGGCGAAAAGCGTAGGCGCTCAGGCTCGGACAGATCAAAGTCGTATTCCTGGAAGTAGCCCTCCAATCCGGCCTGACCGTCCACTGTCATCTTGGTGCAGACGAAGCCAAGCCGTGGATTGCCGAGCGACGGTCCGTTCTCGGCGTACCAGCCGGCAAGGATGGCGGCCGAGACCTCGGACGGGATGGCGCATATGGCGATGCCGTTCCAGATCCAGCGCGGCGGCGGAAAGCGCACCCAGGCTTTCCTGTCGTTTTCCCGCATGAACTCGACCTTTACGCCGCCGATGCGGTTCGACAGATAGTGGTAGCCGGCGGCCTTCACCGCGTCGGGCAGCCCATCAAGCCCGAGCTTGCCGAGGCTCGACAGGAACTTCTCGTGATGCTGGCGGCGGAACACGGCGAACAGCAGCCTGGCCGCGTCGGCGGCGCCGCGGCGGGTGACGGTGCTGAGCACGATGCCGGTGAAGAAGCCGTGGTACCAGGTGGCGACCGCCTTCCAGCCTGCCCATTCCGCCTCGGCTTCCTCCATTAACCGGCGCTTGCGGTCTCCATCGGCAATGTCGGGTCCGCCGCCCATTCGGTGAGCGAGGCGTCGTAGAGCGCCACGTTTTCGTGGCCGAGCATGGTCAGGATCAGCGCGTCGGCACTGGCGGCGATCCCGCCGCCGCAATAGGTGATGACCCGCCGATCCATTGCGCCGACATCCGAAAATTTCTGGCGCAACGCCCCGGGCGACAGGAACTCGTTGGTGATGGGATCGACGAGGTGTGCGGCCGGCAGGTTGACGCTGCCGGCGATGTGGCCGGGCCGACCGTAGGAATTGCCGCCGGTACCCTGGTGCTGCGCCGGCTGCAGCGCGTTGAGCGTGCAGATCGAAGCGTCGCCGATTGCCGCCAGAACCTCGTCACGGCCGACCATCAGGTCGCGCTTTTCACGAACCGGGAAATTCTTCGCGGTGCGCGGCTTGGCGGGCCCGGTCTCGATCGGACGCCCTTCCCGGCTCCATTTCTGCCAGCCGCCGTTCAGCACCGCGGCGTTATCGTGGCCGAACACCCGCAGCATCCACCAGACCCGACTCGCCCACCAAACGTTGGCGGTGCTGTAAAGGATAATTCGAGTATTGCCGTCTATGCCGAACCGGCCCATCGCGGCAGCGAAGTGCTCCGCCGTCGGCAGCATGAAGCGGAACTTGTGGTTTGGATCGGATAGATCGGCCTGAACGTCGCAGAACTGCGCGCCGGCAATGTGGCCGCGCTCGAAGTCCTCCCGCCCAGGCACCACCGTGTAGGTTGCTTTGGAATCAGGGATGAGGTGAACGGTGCAGTCCAGCACGACCACGTCAGGGTCGGTGAGAGTTGCGGCAAGCCAGCCGGTCTCGACCAGGAACTCCGGATGGACAAAGCCTTGCGTTGACGGACTCATGGGAAGCCTCCCGCTCGGTAGGACGAAATGTCAGGAAATGGTGATGCCGCTATCCACCCGAAGGATCGTGCCGGTGGTGATGCGGCTTTCATCGGATGCCAGGTAGATGGCGGCGTAGGCGACATCCATCGGCTCGCCTAGGCCGAGCAGATGGCGCGCGCCGATGCGAGCGACTCCGGCATTGGCCGCCATCAGCGCGACCACCCGCGGCGTCTGCGTGACCGAGGGCGCAATCGCGTTGACCCGGATTTTCTGTGGCGCGTACGACACGGCGAGCGACCGCGTAATGGCGGCAACCCCGCCTTTGGCCGCCGTGTAGCTGTCGCGCCCGGGAAATCCCATCAGCGCGACGTTCGAGGCCATGTTGATGACCGAGCCGCCGCCCGACTTGATCAACTCAGGAATCCCAAACCGGCACCCAAGGAAGGTGCCGAACAGGTCGAGCTTGATCGCCCGCCAGAATTCCTCCAGCGGCACGTCCACGGCCGTCGCGTCGACCTGGGTCGAGCCGCCGGCATTGTTGTAGATCACGTGTAACGGCCCGAAATGCGACACGGCCGTGGCCAGCGACTGCTGCCAGCTTTCCGGCTCGGTCACATCGGTGCGCAACGCAATCGCCGCGCCGCCATTGGTAGCCGCTGCACAGGCCTCCTGCGCCACGGCCTCGGCAGCATCCAGGGCGATGTCGGCGATTACCACCTTGGCACCCTCAGCCGCGAACAGGATGGCGGCGGCCCGCCCGATGCCGGATGCTGCCCCGGTGATGAATGCGGTCTTGCCTGTCAGGCGGGGCATGGTTGGTCTCCCGGAAGAAAGACCAGGGGCGTTGCCCCTGGACCTACTACTTAAGGGATGCGCTTCCGGGCGTGCTGCCCCGGCGGGTTTGAGCGTAGCAGGCAAAGGTTCCGACTGCCCGTTTGGCAGTTGGAATGCCTACGGAGGGAGAGCCCAACCTTACTTAACTCCCCTCAGCATACCCGATCGGACCATCCACAACCTGCACCCACTTGCCGCCCTTGACCTGCAGCAGGAACGACTGGTCCGAGCCCTCATGCTTGGTGGCGCTGAAGCTGATCGTCGGCGAGCCGAAGATGTCGTGGTAGTTCTTGATCTTTTCCATGCCGCCAATCAGCGAGTCCACCGTCAGGTCGCGGCCGGCATTCTGCATCGCCAGGATGAACAGTTGCGCGCCGGTATAGCCGACTTGTGCCGCTGGGTTGGGGTCCTTGCCATACAATGCATGGTAGTTCTTGACGAACTCTTGCACTGCTGGCCGCTTGTCCTCCGGCCCGACCAGGATGAAGGAGGTCACGCAGTAATAGCCCTCGTTGCCGCCGCCGGTGACTTCCGCCACCGCTGTGTCGTACGAGGCGACCGCGCCCATGATGTCGACATCCCAGCCGGATTTACGGACCGCGGAGATGATCTGGTTGGTATCGCGCACGATGGTGCTGATCACGAGTATGTCGCATTTGGCATCATGCAGCTTGGCGACCGAGGCGGTGAAGTCGGCATCGGTCGGCTTGTGCGTGGTTTCCGCCACCAGCTTGAGGTTCATCGCCTTCATCTGGTCATACACGCCGCTCATGTTGTCGCGGCCGAAATCGGTGTCCTGGTACATCGCGCAGACGGCTTTTTTGCCCTTCTTCTCGACGAAGTATTTCACCCCGGCGCGCATCTCGTCGTAGTACGACGACAGCAGCCCAAACTTCATGTGGTGCAGCGGCTCGTACATCGACCGCGCCGAGGTCAGCGGGAAGAAGTTCGGCACGCCCTTTTCGAGCTGTTCCGGCAGCACCGCGTTGTTCATCGGCGTGCCGCCGTTGGCGATCATCGCGAACACGTTGTCGCGGTTGATCAGCTTGTTCGCCGCCTGGATCGAGCGCGGCACCTGGTACTGGTTGTCCTCGACGATGTACTTGATCTTGCGGCCGTTGATGCCGCCCTTCGCGTTGACCTCGTCGAACGCCATGCGGTAGGCGTTGGAATTGTTGACACCCCACATCACCGTGACGCCGGACAGGTCGGTGTAGGTGCCGATGGCGACCTCGGTGTCGGTCACGCCGCGCACCGGATCGGCGGCATTGGCACTCACCGACAGCGCGAGTGCGCTGGCGGCCGCTAGAAGCAGGTGGCGTATCATCCTGGCGATCTTCCCTGGTTGAGTTTTCTGGTTTCAGGCGTTCTCATACATCGTCTCGATCAGAGCCGAATACTTCTCGTGCACGAACCGGCGCTTGAGCTTCATGGTCGGCGTCAGCTCCGGGTCTTCCGGCTCCAGCTTGTGCTCGATCAGCCGGAAATGCTTGAGCTGTTCGACCCGGGCGAACTTGTTGTTGACCCGTTCAAGCTCGCCCTGGATCAGCTTGAGCACCGGGTCCGCGCGGGTCAGGCTGGAAAAGTTGCTGAACGCGACGTTGTGGTCCTGCGCCCATTTCTCGACGTTCTCATGGTCGATCATGATCAGGCAGGACAGGTATTTGCGGCGATCGCCGATGACGATGGCGTCGGTGATGTAGGCGCTGAACTTCAGCTCATTCTCGATTTCGGATGGGGTGACGTTCTTGCCGCCCGAGGTGATGATGATGTCCTTCATGCGGTCGGTGACGCGCAGATAGCCGTCGGTGAGCTCGCCCATGTCGCCGGTGTGCAGCCAGCCGTCGCGGACGGTTTCGGCGGTTTTCTGCGGGTCCTTCCAGTAGCCCTGGAACACGTGCTCGCCGCGCAGCAGGATTTCGCCCTCCGGCGATAGAATGAGCTCGCCGTAAGGCACGCATCTGCCGACAGAGTGCAGCCTGATGGCGTCGGCCGGCATGATCGTCGCAAGCCCGCCATTCTCGGTCTGGCCATAGACCTCCAGCAGCTCGACGCCGAGGGCCAGGTACCAGCGGATCAATTCGGGCGAGGTCGGCGCGGCGCCGACGAAGGCCCAGCGCGTACGGTCGAGGCCGATGTCGCGGCGCACGTTGCCGAGCACCAGATGGCTTGCCACCGCATAATTCAGCCGCGCCGGCAGCGATGGCGCGCGGCCGGCCAGCATCGCGTCCGCGCGCCGGTAGCCGGCCGCCATCGCCCAGCGGAAGAGCATCCGCTGTGCCCAGGTCGCCTCCTGGACCTCGATCTGGATGCGCGAGTAGAAGCGTTCCCAGAACCGCGGCACGGCGCCCATGACGGTCGGCTGCGCCTCGCGCAGGTTTTCCGCGATGGTCTCGGGACCCTCGACGTAGTTGCTGATGGTGCCGGCGTACAGCGCCTGATAGATGCCGGCGACGCGCTCGGCGACGTGGCACATCGGCAGGAACGCCAGCCGCTCGTCCCCCCTTCTCTGGTCGAGGGCGCGCGAGCCATTGACGATCTGGAACAGGATGTTGCGATGGCTGAGCATCGCGCCCTTGGGCGGGCCGGTGGTGCCGGAGGTATAGACCAGGATCGCGGTGTCGGCGCCATCGATCGCTGCAATCCCCGGCTCCCAGCCGGATGCGTCCTGGGCGCCGCCGCGGGCAAGGAAGGCATCCAAACCTTCGCAGATCGGATCGTCGAGGTCGCGCAGCCCGGTCATGTCGAAGATGACGATGCGGATCAGCGCCGGGCAGGATGCTTTGGCCTCCAGCGCCTTGTCGAGCTGCTCCTCGTTCTCCACGAACAGCACGCGGGTGCCCGAGTTTTCCAGCAGGTAGGCAACCTGTGCCGCGGCATCGGTCGGATAGATGCCGGCCGATATGCCGCCGGCGCCGAGGATGCCGAGATCGGCAAAGACCCATTCGGGGCTGGTGTCGGCCAGCACCGCGGCAACGTCTCCGGGGGCAAATCCCAATGCTTTCAGCCCAAGACCAACACGCCGCGCCTCGTGCGCCAGGCCGGACCAGGTGACGCCTTTCCAGATGCCGCGATCCTTCTTGCGCAGGATGGTGGCGCCGCCGTCGGACGCGGCGCGGGCCAGCATCAGGGACGGGATGCTGACGCCGATGGTCGGGTCTTCCCAGGCATGGTGCTGCTGGCCATCCTCGCCGACCCAGCGCCGTTGATAGGGCTCGGTCGGCACGGCCGTCATCGGCACGATCTCGGCTTCCATCGTGTCTAGCGCCAAAGTTTCTTCCTTTTCCAGCGCCGCCGGCCCCGCACGCCCTCATCCTTCTGGCCGAGATAGAATTCCTTGATGTCGTCCTTGTCCATAAGCCGGGCGCAGGTGTCCTCCAGGACGATCCGCCCGACCTCGATGATGTAGCCGTAATCTGCGGTCTTCAATGCGATGTGGGCGTTCTGCTCGACCAGCAGGATGGCGACGCCGCGCTCGCGGTTGATGCGGCGGACAATGTCGAAGATCTGCGTCACCAGGATCGGCGACAGGCCCAAAGAAGGCTCGTCCAGCAGCAGCAGCTTGGGCCGGCCCATCAGGGCGCGCGAGATCGCCAGCATCTGCTGCTCGCCGCCCGACATCTGGCCGGCACGCTGATGCTGGCGTTCCTTCAGGCGCGGGAAATAGCCGTAGCACATCTCCATGTCCTGGGCGACCTCGTCCCGGTCGTGGCGCGAATAGGCACCCATCACCAGATTTTCGTGCACGCTCAGGAACGGGAACACCTCGCGTCCCTCGGGCGAGTGGCAGATGCCGCGGCGCATGACCTTGTCGGGCGACATGCGCTGGATATCGTGGCCGTCGAAGTTCACCTGGCCGCGCTCGGGGTCCATCACCCCCGATATGGTTTTCAGGATGGTGGTCTTGCCGGCGCCGTTGGCACCTAGAACGGTGACGATCTGGCCGGGATGGACTTCCAGCGAAACGCCGCGGATCGCCTGGATCGGGCCGTAGAAGGTCTCGATGTTGGAAACCTTCAGCAACGCCTCGGTGTTGAGGATGGCGCTCACGGATCGCCCCCAAGGTAGGCGCGAATGACTTCGGGATCGCGCTGGACCTCCGCGGGCGTGCCCATTGCCAGCACCTTGCCGTAGTTCAGCGCCATGACGCGGTTGGCGACGGCGGTAACCAGGCTCATGTCATGTTCGACCATGATGACGGTAATGCCGAGGTCCTTCTGGATGTCCTCGATCCAGAACCCCATCACCTCGGTTTCTTCCGCATTAAGGCCTGAGGAAGGTTCGTCAAGAAGGAGAATTTTCGGCTCGGTGCACAGAGCACGGCCCAACTCGACGATCTTGCGCACGCCATAGGGTAAATTGGCGATCAGCGTGTCGCGGTAGCGCTGCAGTTCGAGGAAGTCGATCACGTCCTCGACTTTCTCGCGGTGCCCGATCTCGGCCCGGCGCGTCGATGGCAGAAAGCAGAGCTGAGCGAGAAGATTAGCCTGCGCGTGGGTGTGCCGGCCGATCAGCAGGTTCTGCAGCACTGACGCGTTGGCGAACAGCTCGATGTTCTGGAAGGTCCGCGCGATGCCGAGGCCGGCGATGCGGTGCGCCGGCATCTTGGTGAAATCCTGGCCGTCGAACACCAGCTTGCCGTCGGTTACGTTGTAGATGCGGCTGATGAGATTGAAGATCGTCGTTTTGCCGGCGCCGTTCGGGCCGATGATGCAGAACACCTCGCCCTTGTTGACGTCGAAGCTGACATCGTCCACCGCGCGGATGCCGCCGAACCGCACCGCGATGCTTTTGGCCTCGAAATAGCTCATCGCGTTCGCTTTCGGATACGTGAATTCATCGCAGCCGTTCCGACTTGGCATAGGCCTTCTGCCGCTTGAAGGTCGATCCCTTGTACATTGGAAAGCTTCTGAAATACTGTTTCAGCTTGAGCCATCTTCCATACAGGCCGCCCGGCTCGAACAGGATGAACAGGACAAGGAAAAGCCCGAACAGCGACGGCTCGAGTCCGGGCATGCGGCCGATGCCGAACGGCAGGTCGTCGCGCACGATGGCGATCGCCTGCGGCAGAAGGCGGACGAAGATCGCGCCGAAGATGGCACCGTGGATCGATCCCAGGCCACCGATGAAGACGATGGTGACGAATTGGATCGACAGCAGGATGTCGAACGCGTCCGGCGCCAGATGGCGCACATAATGCGCAAACAGAGCACCGGCCAAGCCGGTGATGCCTGCGCTCAGCGCAAAAGCGATCGTCTTGTACTTCGCCAGGTGGATGCCCATGCTCTGGGCCGAGATCTCGCTGTCCCGGATCGCCACCATGGCGCGGCCGAGCGGCGAGCGAAGGATGTTGGCGGCCAGCCAGAGCACGAAGATCAGCACCACCAGCGAGGTGTAGTAGATGCCGTTGGCGCCCTGGATGCGAAAGCCGAGGATGGTTGGCGTCTGCACGGGAAAGCCGTCGAACCCGCCGGTGACCGAGTTCCATTTCGAAAAAACGTTGCCAATGATGCTGCCGAACGCCAGCGTAGCGATGGCGAGATAGAGCCCGCTCATGCGCAAGGTCGGCACGCCGATGGCAATGCCGGCCAGCGCCGTGACCACGAACGAGGTTGGCAGCGTGATCGCGAACGGCACCCCCTGCGCCAGCAGCACGGCATTGGTATAGGCGCCGATGCCGAGAAAGGCCGCATGACCCAGGCTGACCAGCCCGGTATAGCCGGTCAGCAGCATCAACCCGACGCCGGCCACGGCGAAGATCAGCACGCCGGCAACCTCGCCGACATAGAACTCGCCGGCGACGATCGGGAACACGACCATCACGGCCAGCAGCAGGCCGTACCAGAACAGGTCGCTCGGCTGGCGCGCGATCCGCAAATCCTGCTCGTAGCGAGTCTTGAACAGATAGCGCATGGCTCAGACCCGCTTTCGAATGGTCTGGCCGAACAATCCCTGCGGCCGCAGCACCAGCACCGCCAACAGCACGACGTTGGAGGTCACGTCCTGCGTGCCCGGCGGCAGATAGTAGCCGGACAGCTGCTCGACCACACCGACGATGATGCCACCGACCAGCGCGCCGGGGATCGAGCCGAACCCGCCCAGCACGGCCGCGGCGAACGCCTTGATGCCGATGCCGCCCATATTGACGTCGATCATCGACACCGGCGACAGCAAAATGCCGGCGACGGCGGCAACCCCGGCGCTGATCGCCCAGATCATCGAGAACACCGAGCGCACCGGAATGCCCATATAGTAAGCGGCGAGCTGGTTCTGTGAGCTCGCCTGCATCGCGATGCCGAGTCGGGTGCGGCTGAAGAACACGTACAGCACGCCGCACAGCACCAGCGTGCCGGCGATAATCGAAAGGTTGTCCTGGCCTAGCACCAAGCCCCCGGCGCGCACCACTTTGTTGGTGAACGGCGTCACGAAGGCGATGCTGTCATAGCCCCAGCCGATGCCGGCGGCGGCGCGGAAGATGAAGCCGAGCCCGAGCGTCAGCATCACCACCTGGAACTGCGGCTGGCCGATCACCCGACGCAGGATCAGCACGTCGAGCAGATAGCCGAACAGGGCGGTGGCGCCGATCGCCAGCAGCGCGCCGAGCCAGTAGTTCATCCCGAGGGTGGCGATGAAGGTGTAGGCCGCGAAGCCGCCCAGCATCATGATGTCGCCCTGGGCGAAATTCACCATCTCGGTGGCTTTGTAGATCAGCACGAAGCCAAGCGCGACCAGGCCATAGATACAGCCCGCGGCGGAACCGTTGATGACGAGCTGTAGAATCCGCGCGGCGTCCTGCACCCATTGCCTTCCCTGGTTCGCGAACCCTGAACCGGGTCACGGATTTGTTCTTGGGCGCAACATAGCCAACGCGGCGATCCAGCGTCAATCTAGGCGCTGAACTGTTTCTGTCTTTAAATCCAGAAACTTAGAGTGCAGCCGTCAATGTCCGCTGACGGCCCGCATAAATGTCGTGGACGCGCGTCGCGGCAAGGAAACAAGGAACGATGTCCGAAAAAGCCACTCTCGATCGCGACAACGACGTCCTGAAGCCGGCGACCTCCGGGTCACATGGCACGGTCATGGCGGCGTTCGTTCTCGGCCGGTTCGCGCGCGCCTTCTCCGCGCATCCGGGCGCCTTCGAGGTCCTGCTTCCGGATGGCACGACGCAGAGGCTGGGCCAGGGCGGCCAACCGGATTTCCGCATCATCCTGCGCAACACGCGCGGCAGCGCCGCCCTGATGAGCCTGGATGAGGGGCGGTTCGCCGAAGCCTACCTAGCCGGCGACATCGATCTCGAAGGCGACATGCTGCGCCCGTTCGAGCTGCGCCGGTCGTTCGGCGACTTCCACCCCATGGTCAGCGCCTGGCGCTTCCTGCAGCCGATGCTGACCGGGCAGGTGCGCACCAACCGCCAGGCGATCGCCTCGCATTACGACATCGACCCGGATTTCTTCCTGAGCTTTCTGGACCCGATGACGCCGTGCTACACTCAGGGCGTGTATCTGAGCGACGACGAAAGCTTGGATGTCGCGACGGAGAGGAAGTTCGCTTGGTGCTTCGAGCAACTGCGACTGAAGCCGGGCGATCACATCCTGGAGGTCGGGCCAGGCTGGGGCGCCTGGTTCGAGTATGCCTCGGCGCGCGGCGTGCGATGCACCGGGATCACGATCTCGCAGGCATCGGCCGACTACCTTGCCGCCAAGGCGGAGCGGCTCGGCCATGATTGGGAGATCATCTTTTCCGACCTGCTGGCGTTCGAGACTGCGGAAAGATACGACGCGATCGTCATCATGGGTGTGATCGAGCATCTGCCGCAGTATGATCGCGTATTGTCCAGGTTCCTGACGCTGCTGAAGCCGGGCAGGCGAATATTTCTGGATGGCAGCGCCTGCACGCGGAAATACGAGCTCTCCACCTTCATGGTAAAATACATCTATCCCGGCAACCATTCGTTCCTGGTGCTGCACGATTTCCTGGAAAAGCTGGCGGCGACGCCATTGCGGGCCACCGAGATACAGAACGACACGCGGAGCTACTTTCTCACCTTCCAGCAATGGGCGCGCAACTTCGATGCCAACTGCGAGGCGGTGATCGGGCGGTTCGGCGAGTTCAACTACCGCCGGTTCCGGATTTATCTGTGGGGCGCCGCCCACGAATTTCTGTCGGGCAGCCTGGATTGCTACCGCATGATCTTGCATTTCCCGGACCGCGCCGTCGGGGACGATGACGCGCCCGGGACAGGCGGAGCCGGTGCTTAGCGACGCGTTCGTGGCCGCATCGCGCAAACCGCGTTGTCCCCGGTTCCAGGCGCATTCTCGAACGAGCAACGCTGAGTGGGAGGCGTGCCGCAGACACGCGTCAGGTTGCGAAATCCAACGCAGCTTCCGTCAGGCGCGCGGTAGCCGGGACCTCCCGCGCAGCCGCAGCCGGAACAACGCGGATGCATCGGACATCCTGCATTTGCATCAGCCTCAGCTTGCGCGACGAATGGCACACCCATGAGCAAGAGCAGGACCTGCCAAATCCGCATGACTTGAACAAAGGAGCGTTGGGTGCCAGCGATCATCATACGCACCGTAGCCGCAACGACGGCATGTGGTGGCATGATTTGACGGCACCATAGCTGGTTGTTTCACTCGATGTTGCATAGCTTTCGCGAAATTGCGACGGGACCGTGCCAATGAGCGAAGCGATCGCCGAATTTGCCCGCCGCGAGGTTGCTCCCCGACGGCTATGGGTCGCTGAGGCATTTCCGCTCGACATCTGGCAGGCAATGGGCGCGGCCGGGCTGTTCCGCATTGGGCTGCCAGCGGAATATGGCGGCGATGGCGGTGGCTATACGGCGATCGCCGCGGCGGATGCGGCGCTGGTGGAGTTCGGCGGCGCGCCCGGTTTTGGCGGCGCCTGGGCGGTGCACCAGATGGTCGCGCGGTTCATGGTCGACGGGTTCGCGACCGGGGACCAAAAAGCGGCGTTGCTGCCTGGGTTGGCGGCGGGAACATCCACCATCGGCGTCGCGATCTCGGAGCCTGACGTCGGGGCGCACCCGAAGCATTTGACCACCACGGCACGCCGGACGGCGGATGGGTGGGTGATCGATGGCACCAAATCCTATGCCAGCAACGGTCCCATCGCGAATTTCTTCCTGGTGTTCGCGATCACCGAGCAGACCGAAAGCCGAAAGCGCTTTTCCGCGTTTCTGATCCCGCGCGACACCGCCGGGATCGAGACGATCGCGGCCCCTGCCCTTGCCTTCCTGCGGCCATCGCAGCATTGCGGCCTGAAGATCACCGGCTGCGTGGTACCCGACATTGCTCGCCTTGGCGCGGAGGGCTCCGCGTATGAAGCCATGGCGATGCCGTTCCGCGACATTGAGGATGCGGTTGGTGCGTCAGGTATGGCCGCGGCGCTGACCAACTTGGTCCGCAACTTGGCGCGCGCTACCGATCCTGACCGTACGGAGGCTGCCTCCGTGCCACTGGGCGGCCTGGCGGCGACCGCAGCGATTGCACGCGATGCGGCACGAAGCCTTGCCGAGGGCCTTGATGCCGGCGCTTGGCGGCCGGGCGCGCCGCCGGCGACGTTGACCGGGTTGCGGCTGCTGGCCGCGGAGCTACTGGCACGTATGCAACTCTACCGGGCTGACTTTGCGCCGTCGCCGGACGATGCTATCGACGCGGTGATGGGTGACGTCTCGATTGTTCTCGGAATCGCCCGCGGGCCGAAGATCATCAAACAGGGCCGGTTAGGGCTGGCCCTGCTTAGGGAAAAATAGTTTTGAAGCTAGAATCACGGGCATGACTGCAGAGACCGACGTGCTGCTTGGATCGATTGACGCGGTCGGCCAGGGCCTTGAATCGGTGGGATATATCGCCAACCGGCAGATCTCCACCGCGGTCTATCTGTCCAACCACCTGCAGAAGCCGATCCTGGTCGAGGGTCCGGCGGGGGTCGGCAAGACCGAGCTCGCCAAATCCTTGGCGACCTACCTCAAGCTGCCGCTGATCCGGATGCAGTGCTACGAGGGCCTCGACGAGTCGAAGGCGTTGTATGAGTGGAAATACGGCAAGCAGCTGCTCTACACGCAAATTTTGAAAGACAAGCTTGGCCAGCTGTTCGGGCTGACCGAAACCATCGAGCAGGCATTGGAGAAGCTGCACGGCTTTTCCGATGTTTTTTTCTCCCACCACTTCCTGGAGCCACGGCCGCTGCTGCGCGCCTTGCAGCAGGAGAAGGGCGCCGTGCTGCTGATCGACGAGATCGACAAGTCGGACCAGGAGTTCGAGGCGTTCCTGCTCGAAATCCTATCCGACTACCAGGTCACCATCCCCGAGATCGGCGTGGTCGAGGCGGTCACCGCGCCGATCGTCTTCCTGACCTCGAACTCGATGCGCGACCTTGGCGACGCGCTGAAGCGGCGTTGTCTGCATCTCCATATCGGCTTCCCGGACGCCAAGCTGGAGGCGCGGATCATCGACACCCGCGTGCCAGGGATCGACCAGAAATTGCGCATTCAGCTGGTTTCCTTCGTCCAGCAGCTGCGCGCGCTGGAGCTGAAGAAGCTGCCGTCGGTGTCTGAGACCATCGACTGGGCGCGGGTGCTGGTGCTGCTGCATGCCGGCGTGCTCCAGCCCGACATGGTGCGCGACACGCTGAACGTGCTGCTTAAGTTCGAGAGCGACATCGAGGCGGCGGGCAAGCAGATCGACGGCATGACGCACAAGGCGCGCCGGGAGGCCGGCCTCGTTGAATGAGGCCGCCGCCCCCGCGCAGACCGGCCCCAGCTTCAGCGAGCCGCTGCGGCGGTTCCTGACCGCGGCACGCTCGGCTGGGGTGCGGATTTCATCGGCTGAGAGCATCGATGCGATGCGTGCGGTGGACGTGATTGGATTTTCGGACCGAACCGCTTTGCGCGATAGCCTTTCGCTGGTAGTCGCCAAGTCGCTCGAGGAGAAGCAGATTTTCGACGACTGCTTTGATCTTTATTTCCAGCGCAGCGACTTCGACAGGCCGAAGGAACCGGGCTGGCGTCAGCCGCCGGATGCCGATGATGGCGACGAGAACGACCAAAATGGCGCCGAAGGCCAGAGCGGCGGCCCGAATGCCGGCAACGGCATCGGCGGCGGAAAGGGTGGCGGCAACGTCGCCGGCGACAAGCTGGCGGCGATGCTACTGGCCGACGACCGTGCCGCGTTGGCGCAGGCGATGGAGACCGCGGCCGAGCAGATCGGGCTGAACAAGATCAGCTTCTTCACCCAAACCAACCTCTATACCCGTCGCATCCTGGAGCGCATGGGCGTGCGCCCGGTCGAGCGCGAGATTGAGGCGCTGCGCAAGGATGGCGGCAACCCGGCGACATCGCGCGCCGATCGGCTGGAAGCCGGCCGCGAGCGGCTGCGCGACCAGGTGCGTGATTTCGTGGAGCGGCACCTGGCGCTGTTCGCCAAAGGCGAAAACGAAAAATACCGCGAGGAATTCCTCAAGCAGGCCCGGCTCTCCAACATGGACCGCCGTGACCTAGACCGGATGCGGGTTATCGTGCGCGACATCGCCAAGAAGCTGGCGGAGAAATACGGCCGTAACCGCAAGAAGAAGAATCGCGGCCAGCTCGACACGCGCAAGACCATCCGCCGCAACATGGCCTGGGACTCCATCCCGTTCATCACGGTGTGGAAGCAGAAGAAGATCGACAAGCCGAAGGTGATGGTGCTGTGCGACGTGTCCGGCTCGGTCGCTGCGATGTCGCAGTTTTTGCTGATGTTCCTGTATTCGATGAACGAGGCGCTATCGAATATCCGCAGCTTCGCCTTCGCCGGCAACCTGATCGAGATTTCCGACATACTGGAGCACGAGCAGATCGAGCCGGCGATCGCCAAGATCCTTCAGCAGATCGGCTTCGGCTCGTCCAACTACGGCAACGCGCTACTCGATTTCGAGGAGGCCTACTTCCCCGCGGTGGACAGCAAGACCACGGTCATCATCCTCGGCGACGGCCGCGGCAACTACAACGATCCGCGCACCGACATTGTGATGCGGCTGTCGGAACGCGCCAAGCGGCTGATCTGGCTGAACCCGGAATACCGTTCATCGTGGGGAACGGGCGATTCCGATATGCCGCGCTACTCGCCCTATTGCCACGTGGCAACCGTATGCAACACGGTGCGGCATCTGGAGAACGTGGTGACGGACCTTCTGAAAGGCTCGCGCTGACCTCTAGTTATCCGTGCGGCAGGTAGTATCTCAGTTTGAATTGCCGATCGAATAGATACGGTGACAGAAGCCAGGTGTTCCGGCTGTGCAGTAGGAGACTGATCCGGTCCATCTGTCGGTCACGTAAAAAATCCCCGGATTTGATGACATACTTACGCTGATTCTGGCGAGCTAAGCTGTCCCTGCACATGCTAGAAAGAATAGCGCCACCCAAATCTTCCCGGCCTTGGTCATTGCCCTTCCCCTACCTCATACGATCTCGAGGTAACTATCAGACCCTCGCTGTCAAAATCGGAATTTCAAAGTGAGGCACTACCGTGCGGCAGGAGCATGGGCGTTCGTCTTCCAAGCGCTACATTCCTGACGGAGCATCTACGCGGTCGCACCGCCATCCACCGCAAGCGCGACCCCGGTGACGAACGAGGCCTCGTCCGACAGCAGGAACAACGCGGCATTGGCGAGCTCCTGGGGCTGGCCGACGCGCTTCATCGGGTTCATGCCGCCACGCTTGACCACCAGCGACTCCGCGTCCTCGCCCGGCGGCAACTGGCTGTCCGGCCGGGCCACGAACACCCGCAGCATCGGCGTGTCGGTGGGACCTGGGCAGATCGCGTTGACCCGGATGCCTTCATGGCCATAGCGCTTGGCCAGCGACTTCACCATGCCGATGACGCCGAATTTGGCCGCCGAGTAGATTGGACTGTAGGTCGAGCCGGTGATGCCCGATGTCGAGGCGGTGAACAGCAGCGCGCCGCCACCGCGTGCTCGCAACGCCGGAATGGCGTGGGTGGTGGTGACGAACACGGTGCGGACGTTGAGGTCCATAGCAAGCTCGTATTCGGACATCTCGATGCCCTCGACCATCGAGGGCCCCGGATGGCCGACATGGTTCCAGGCAAAATCCAGCCCGCCGAACGCCGCCACGGTGCGATGCACGATGTCGCGGGCGAAGGCGTCGTCAC
>JANXRT010000540.1 GCA_025356735.1 Acetobacteraceae bacterium
CTCGCCGGCATTGCGCGCCACCTTCATGCCACGGCCGCCACCGCCGGCGGCGGCCTTTATCAGCACCGGGTAGCCGATCGCCGTGGCCACGGCGCGCGCCTCGTCGAGGTCGGGCACCGCGCCGTCCGAGCCGGGGACCAGCGGCACGCCGAGCGATGCCATCGCGGTTTTCGCCGCGATCTTGTCGCCCATCATGCGGATGTGGGCGGGCGAGGGGCCGATGAAGGTCAGGCCGTGCGCCTCCACCATCTCGGCGAACTTCGCGTTTTCCGACAGGAACCCGTAGCCGGGATGGATCGCGTCTGCCCCCGTTATGGTGGCCGCGGACAGGATGGCCGGGATGTTGAGGTAGCTGTCGCGTGCCGGGGGCGGACCGATGCAGACGCTCTCATCGGCCAGCCGCACATGCATCGCCTCGGAATCCGCCGTCGAATGCACCGCGACCGAGGGGATGCCCAGTTCGCGGCAGGCGCGCTGGATGCGCAGCGCGATCTCGCCGCGGTTGGCGATCAGTATCTTGTGGAACAACCCGTCTATTCCACCAGCATCAGCACTTCGCCGTATTCCACGGGGGCGCCGGAATGGACCAGGATGCGCGCCAGCGTGCCGGCCTTGGGCGCCTTGATCTGGTTGTAGGTCTTCATCGCCTCGATCAGCAGGAGCGTCTGCCCGGCGGCCACCGCCTGGCCGGCTGCCACGAACGGCGGCGATCCCGGCTCGGCGCTGAGATAGACCACGCCGACCATCGGGCTTTTGACCGCCCCCGGGTGCAGGCTGTCATCCGGCGCGATCGGTGCCGCGACGATCCCCGGCTCGGCCGGCGCCGGTGCGGCGGTGGAGAAGGTCTGCGCGACGACCGGGGCGGGGGCACGCACCACGCGGATGCGGTTGTCCTTGTCGCCGACCTCGATCTCGGTCAGCCCGGTTTCGGTCAGGATCGCCGCCAGCGCGCGGATCGAGGCAGGGTCGAAATCCACGCCCTTCTTCGGAAAAGTCATTTTTCGTTCCCTGCGACGATATCGGCCATGGCCGACAGCGCCAGTTGGTAGCCGCGTATCCCCAGCCCGGCGATGACCCCGACCGCGACCTTGGAGACGTAGGAGAGATGACGGAATTCCTCCCGCCGGTGGATGTTGGTGATGTGAACCTCGATCACCGGCAGCTCGCTGGCCAGCAGCGCGTCCATCAGCGCGATCGAGGTGTGGCTGTAGCCAGCCGGGTTGATGACGATCCCCGCGGCGGTGGCCCGACATTCCTGCACCCAGGAGATCAGCTCGCCCTCGGCGTTGGTCTGGCGGAAGTCGATCGCCAGGTTGAGATCCTCGCCGGCATCGGCGCAAAGCTGCTCGATGTCGTCCAGAGTCGCCGCGCCGTAGATATGCGGCTGGCGGAGGCCGAGCATGTTGAGGTTGGGGCCGTTAAGCACGGCGATGAGCGGCAGAGGCATCCGCACGCCCTAGCATGGTGACCTAAGGGGGGCAAACAAGTCAGGCGGGTCCGGGGACGCTATCCCCGGCGGGGTCCGGGGCTGACCCCGGCTTTCTTAGAAAGGCTTCACTATGACCATGATGACGATAACGATCATCAGCACGGTAGGAACCTCGTTCAGAATCCGGAAATACCGCTGAGGCTTTGTGTTGCGGTCCTCCAGGAACGCCCGCCGGCGCGCCGACAGCGCTCCATGCACGCCCGACATCAGGATGACGCTGGCCAGCTTCACGTGCCACCACCCGGCGTGCCAATCGACCACGCCCGGCGTCAGCGCCAGGGTCGCGCCGAACAGCCAGGTCGCGATCATCGCCGGGTTCATGATCAGCTTGAACAGCCGCAGCTCCATCACCTTGAAGCGCTCGCTGGCGGCCGAGCCGCGGGGCACCTCGCAGTGATAGACGAACAGCCGCGGCAGATAGAGCATTCCCGCCATCCAGGCGACCATGGAGATGACGTGCAGCGACTTGGTCCATGGATACAGCGGCAGCAGGAAGCTCACGGCACCGCCCGGAACATGTCTTCCAGTTGCCGCATGGAGGCGAACGGCTTGCCGCCGAGCCGCATCAGTTCCGGCCGTTCGCCGTCCGGGCTGTAGGCGAGGCAGGTCATGCCGGCGGCGATGGCGGCGGTGATGCCGGCGGCGGAATCCTCGATCACCACGCAGCGCACGGGATCGGCGCCGGCCGCCGCCGCAGCGGCGAGGAACAGGTCGGGCGCCGGCTTTCCAAGGCCGCCGCGGGCAATCACCTCGCTGGCGCTGTGGACGCGGCCGGCAACCAGCGCCGTCAGCCCGCAGCAGGCGAACTTCGCGGCCAACTCCTCCGGCCCGGAATTGGAGGCGATGCGCCAGTCGAGCCCGAGCGCCGTGGTCGCGCGCAAAGCCGCTTCGGCGCCGTCGATCGGCACCGCCTCGATCGCCAGCGTGTCGGCAAGCCGCATCGCGAGATATCGAACCCACCCGGCCGGCACCGGTTTGCCGATATGGGCCTCGATCACCGGCACCATCGCCGACAGGCTCATGCCGAGGAACCTCGCGTGGCTTTCGCCTGTGTCCATGGTCCAGCCGAGGGCGGAAATCTCCTGGGCGCAAACCCGGTTGGCAACGGGTTCGCTGTCGATCAGCACGCCGTCGCAGTCGAAGATCACCAGCGCCGGGCGGCCCATGGCGCGCAACGCGGCGAAAGCCGCCGGCTCCGCCGCGGTCGCGACACTCATGCCGCCAGCACCGGGGCTGTGTCGGCGGGGGCGGCACGGTTGTGCGGGCACTCGCGAAATTTCAACGGGCACAGGCCACCGCCGGCATGGCTGCACAGGCCAGGGCCGCGATCCAGGGATCGGCGCACCAGCCCGGCAAGCGCCTCGATGAAGGCCGGATCGGCGTTCTGGGCGGGTGCGCGGAAATATCCCGGCACGCCGGCCTTTTCGGCAACCAGCCTGTACTCGACGTCCAGTTCCACCAGGGTTTCCGAATGCTCGGAGACGAAGGCGATCGGCACCACCAGCAGGGCGACCTTGTCATGCGCGGCGCGCTCGATCTCGGTCTCGGTGCTCGGGCCGATCCATTTTTGCGGCGTGGCGCGGGACTGATAGCAGATCGCCCAATCGAGGTTTTCGATGCCGTTCACGCCGGATGCCAACACGGACTGGCCCCAGGCATCCAGCACCGCGCGCGTGCTCTGCTCGATCTGATGCTGGTAGGGGTCGCCGGACTTGATGATCGTTTCGGGCAGCCCGTGCGCCGAGAACAGCACCCGCAACGGCACTGCCGGGTCAAGCTCGGCACGGGCGCGGTCATAAACCCGGCGGACGCCCTCGGCCGTCGCCGCGGCATAGGCGGGATCGTCGAAATAGCAGCAGATCGTGGTTACGTCGGAAACCAGGCCGATCTTCGCCGCGGCCGCGCGCCAAGCGGAAAACGAGCTGCCGGTGGTGGTGGTCGAGTAATGCGGATAGAGCGGCAGCAGCACGATCTCGTCCGGCTTGAAGGCCGCGACCTCGCGGGCCGAGACCTCGCTGAACGGATGCCAGTAGCGCATCGCGACGACGCATCGTGTGTCGTATTCGGGCAGCGCCCGCTGCAGCGCCTCGGCCTGCCCGATGGTCAGCCCAAGCAGCGGCGACTTGCCGCCGAGGATGGCATAGTTCTCGGTCGCCGGTTTCAGGCGAGACCGGGCGATGATCCATGCCAGCAACGGCCGCACGAAAAACGGCACGCGCAGGATCGCCGGGTCGCGGAACAGGTTGAGCAAAAAGGGCTTTATCGCCTCCGGCCGGTCCGGGCCGCCCAGGTTGAACAGCACCACCGCCAACCGGCGCCGCCTGTCATGCGCCACGGACCAGCTCCACCAGTGCCCCGACATGCGCCG
>JANXRT010000544.1 GCA_025356735.1 Acetobacteraceae bacterium
CGTCACAAACGACGATCTCGGACGGGGCGCGGTGCGATCTGCGACACCCGCGATACCGGAGATTGCATCCATGATTGCCCTCTCGGTCCTTGACCTCGCTCCCGTGCCGGCCGGATCGACGCCGGGTGACGCGTTGCGCAACACCCTCGATCTCGCCCGCCATGCCGAGCGCCTCGGCTACCGGCGCTACTGGGTCGCCGAGCACCACAACATGATCGGCATCGCCAGCGCCGCCACCGCCGTGGTGATCGGCTACATCGCCGGAGGCACAACCACTATCCGCGTTGGCTCGGGCGGCATCATGCTGCCCAACCATTCGCCCCTCGTCATCGCCGAGCAGTTCGGAACCCTGGAGTCGCTTTATCCCGGCCGCATCGATCTCGGCCTTGGCCGCGCCCCCGGCACCGATCAGCGCACCTTGCGCGCCTTGCGGCGCGACGCCGCCAGCGCCGAATACTTCCCGCAGGATGTGCTGGAGCTGCAATCGCTGCTAGGCCCGGTCGAGCCTGGCCAGGCGGTGCAGGCGGTGCCCGGCGGCGGCACCAACGTTCCCCTCTGGATTTTGGGATCGAGCCTGTTCGGCGCCCAGCTTGCCGGCATGCTGGGGCTGCCGTTTGCCTTCGCCTCGCACTTCGCGCCCGACGCCCTGATGCCCGCACTCGCCACCTACCGCAGCCATTTCAAGCCGTCGCGCCAGCTCGACCGGCCGCATGCCATGGTCGGCGTCAACGTCATCGCCGCCGACACCGACGCCCAGGCAAAACGCCTGTTCACCTCGATCCAGCAGAGCTTTGCCAACCTGTTCCGCGGCACGCGCGGCAAGCTGCAGCCGCCGATCGACGATATCGACACCTACTGGTCGGCGGGTGAGCGTGCCCAGGCGGAAAACATGCTGGCCTGCTCGTTCGTGGGCTCGCCCGACACCGTGCGCCGCGAACTCTCGAGGTTCATTGAGCAAACCGGCGCCGACGAGCTGATGGTGGCGTCCGCCATCCATGACTACGCCGCCCGACTGCGGTCCTACGAGCTGCTAGCATCACTCCAGCCGGCTTTGGCTCGCGAAGCCGTGACCGCCTGATGTTCCTTGCGCGCGTAGAATGGTTGGCGTGGAAGGGGGGAGAATGATGCTCGGGCTGCCGGAGGCTTTGCTGGAATCGGAGCTTTATCGCCAGATCATGAACGTGTCCCCGGTCGCTACCGCCCTGATCCGCGGCGACGACAACGCCATCCTCTATGCCAATCCGGCATTCGCCCGGTTGACCGGGCCCTACGCCGGCACCGTAACCGGAGAGCTGCTGCGCGATGTGCTGCCCGATTGCGACTTTGCCGCACTCCGCGACGCCAGGAAAAGCCTGACGCCGATTCATTGCCCGGCCATGCTCGGCTCGGACGCCGTCACCTGGTGGGATTTCAGCTTCGTCGCCCTGCACGGCGCCAAACCGGCGGACGCGGACGTGCTTTTTACCGCCCATGACGTGACCGGCCACGTCCACGCCCGCCAGGCAGCCGAGGCGGCGGGTGCCACGCTCGACGCGCTGATGGCGCATGTTCCCGAGGGCATCACGATCGCGCGCGGACCCGGCGTTCTTGTCGAGCGCGTCAGCGCCCATGGGGCAGCGTTGGCCAGGCGCGCCGTCGGCGACCTGACCGGTGCCGATGCGCTGGACAACACCGAGACGTGGCAGGTCTATGATCCTGCCACCCTGGCGTCGATCCCGCCTAAGGACCGCCCGTTGGCGCGCGCCATCCGCGACGGCGAGGTGACGACCGACAAGGTTGTCCTGTTCGGGCGTCCAGACGGCACCCGGCTGCCGGTGCTGTGCAACTGCGGCCCGATTCGCAACGTCGAGGGCCGCATCACCGGCGCCGTGATGTGCTGGCGCGACGTCACCGCGCTGCACGCCGCCGAGGCCGCCTCCACCCGCCACGAGCAGTTGCTGCACGCCGTGCTGAAGCAGATCCCGGCCGCGGTGTTCGTCATCGAGCCGCCGGACGGGCGCTTCTCGCTGCTGAGCAACCGGGTCGGCGAGGTGCTTGGCTATCCGGCCGCGGCCCTGGTCCACGATCGCACCCGAATCTATGCGGCGGCGTTCCGTCCGGACGGCGAGCCCATCGCCCCTGAGCAGTTCGCCAGCCGCCGTGCGCTGTGGAACGGTGAGACAATCGAGGCCGAGCCGATGGTATTCCGCCGCGGCGACGGCCGACTGATTGACCTTGAGGTCTATGCCGGGCCGGTACGCGACCAGAACAGCGCCGGCGGCAAGATCGTCGCCGCAGTCGTCGCCGCCTTCGATGTCACCGAGCGCAAGCGCATCCACTCCCACCTGCGCGAGAGCGAGGAGCGTTTCCGGATTGCCTTGGAGGCCGGCAGCCTTGGCGCCTTCGAGCTTGATTTCGTCACCGGCACGGCCTGGTTCGGCGCCGGCCTCGCTGCCATGCTCGGCCTTCCGCACGAAGCGGTGGAGATCGACCGGTCGGCGCTGGCGCACTTCATCCATCCTGACGACGTCCACAGGGTGCGCGAGGAATTCGCCCAGGCGGTCGCAACCGGTGACATCTACCTGCTGGAATACCGGGCCAATACCATCGAGGGAACCACCCTGTGGCTGGTCAGCCAGGGGCGCATCCTGCGAACGCCGGTGGGCGGGCCGACGCGCGCCGTCGGCGTGATTCGCGACGTGACCCAGCGCCGGCTGCGCGAGGACCGGCTTCAGGAAGCCCTCGCATCGCGCGAGATACTGTTCCGCGAGGCCGACCACCGCATCAAGAACTCGCTGCAGCTGGTCTGCGGCCTGTTGCGGCTGCAACGCTCGCGGCTGTCCGACCCCGACGCCATCGCCGCGATCGACGACTCCATCGCCCGCGTGATGGCGGTGAGCGAGACCCACAAGGCGTTGCATGAGAGCGACGACCTCAGCCATGTCGCGTTCGGCGGCATGCTGCGCGACCTCTGTGCTCATGCCGGCGAGCTCAACCCGCTGGTCTCGTTCGTCTGCGACTGCGCCGACATCGACCTTGACACGGAACGCGCCATCCCGCTTGGGTTGATCGTCAGCGAATTGCTGTCGAATGCCGCCAAGCACGCCTATCCGGCGGGTGGGCATATCCATGCGACTGCTGCGTTGGCCGGCGAGTTCATCGAGGTCACGATTTCGGACTCCGGCCGCGGATTGCCGGCCAGACGTGCGGAGACCGGCCTCGGCTCCACCATCGTCAACGCGCTGACCCGGCAGATCGGCGCCGAGATCGTCCTGTCGTCTTCGGCCGGAGAGGGCACACAGGCGCTGCTCCGGCTGGCGCGGGTTGCGGAAAAACCAAACAGGTAGCAGGGCGTTGCTCTGTGCAGGATGAAACCTTTGCCTGCTACTTCCCAAACCCCGCCTCACCTTCAAGCATTGGGTAGCCCCCTGGGGCGCCTCATTTAAGTTGGGGTGTCCAGAGGGCGACGGCCCTCTGGCGGCTCTACTCGGACGGCCCTACTTCGAACCGCGCCCACTCGCTTGCGGCGTAGTGCCGCGAGTCACGGGCGATGCTGTAAACCCGCCAGGCGTACTGCCCCGGTGCCAAATCCAATGAAGCGAGGATGGCGGTCTCATCAAGCTCCGCGGAAAATTCCTCTCGCATCGCGGCGGATGCCTTGTTCAGGCCCATGACCTGAACGAAGAAGCGGATCGGGGTCGCCTGCGCCGGCGCCGACCACACCAGCTCGACCCGATGCGCCGCATGGCCTGCTCCTGGCGAATGAGCCACCAGTTGCGCTGGCATCAGCGGCTGAGTTTTCAGGGCGCCTGCCGGTCTGCGGTTGTTGCGCCGCAGATCGGCCAGCTTGTCCATGGCGGCCGGCAGGCTGGTGGCCGCGGCGCGGAACCACTCCTCGGCCTGGTCCAGATTGCGCGGCACTCCCTCGCCGACGAGGTAGAGCTGGGCCAAGTTGTACTGCGCGCGGTGGTTGCCGTGGGCGGCCGCGCGAGCATACCAGATCGCGGCCTCGGCGGGATCGCGTGCCACGCCGTCGCCATTATCGGCCATCACCGCGACGTTGAACTCGGCTTCCGGCATTCCGGCCTCGGCTGCACGCCGGTACCAGCCATAGGCCGCGGCCGCGTCGCGCGCGCCGCCCTGGCCCAGGTCGAACAGCACCGCCAAGGCGAGTTGAGCCTGCGGCTCGCCCGCCATAGCCAGCGGGGTCCATCGGGCGCGAGCCTCCTCGTAGCGCCTGGCCGAATAAGCATTTTGGGTATCGGCGAAATCCGATGCGGTGGCGGCCATGGGCGTTGCCAAGCTCGCCGCAACGATCCCCATCAGGCCGAGCCAGATACGGCGACCCACCATCCAATTTCCCCTCCGCACCCTCAATCAGCG
Organism: Acetobacteraceae bacterium; assembly: GCA_025356735.1. Taxonomy (GTDB): domain Bacteria; phylum Pseudomonadota; class Alphaproteobacteria; order Acetobacterales; family Acetobacteraceae; genus PALSA-911. The sequence continues at coordinate 4,363 of JANXRT010000544.1, forward strand.
CCAGGTGATCTCGACCCGCCGGTTCTGCAGTTCCGGCGTGCCGCGCGGCACCTCGACGGCGGGGTTGGTCTCGCCCTTGGCCAGGATCTGGGTGCGTTCCGCGGGGATGCCGCGGGCCAGCAAGCCGCGCGCCACGGCGTTGGCCCGACGCTGCGACAGCAGCAGGTTCTGCACCGGCGCTCCAACCGAGTCGGTGCTGCCGCTGACGATCATGATGATCGGCCGTCCTTCGCGGTACAGCCGCGATGCGCTGTCGAGGATCGCCAGGTTCTGAGCGTCGAGCCCGTCGGTGCCGGTTGCGAACAATAGCACGAGCTTGCCGGCCGCCGCGGCGCCCTCGGCTGCGCCGCCGGGTGCTGGGGCGCTGATTGCCGCGGCTGTCGGATTGCTCTGCGGGGCGGACAGTGCCGGCTGGCTGGCTGACGTGGGGACGGATTGAGCGAACGACGGCGGCGGGCCGGCCAGCGCGAACGCCGCGGCGAGCAGCAGGATCGGTGAAAAGCGCATGCTTGGGATCTCCTAGTTGGGGCCTATCAGCAGCTCGACCTGTCCAGGGCGGGGCGAATTGCCCTGTGCCAAACCCGGAGCAAGCGTGCTCGTTCCAGCAAGACCGGCGGCCTTCGACACCGCGTCGGCCGTCGCGCGATCCTCGGCATAGAAATAATGCGAGCCGGGCCGGACGTCGCGCGGCAAGTCGGCAGCCAGGCCTTCGACAAGGTAGCCGGCGTTGCGCAGCGAAGCCGCCAGGCCGGCGGCACGCTCGCCTGCCTCCGCATTGCCGGACGGGTAGCGCAGAGCCACCCGTGCCGGTGCCCCGGCCGGCAGGCTTATCATGGGAGCAGCGGCGTGGACGGCGGGGCTGGCGGGTATGGAAGGGGTAATGGGTATGGAAAAGATGGCAGGGGCGGGTTCGCGCGCGATAGCCGCCACCACCGGCCCCGCCGCTGGCGCAACAGGGAGCGGCGGCGGCTCAGGCATCGGCGGCTCGGGCATCGGCGGCTCGGTAAGTGCGGCCTCAGCTGAGGGCGCGGCCTGGATGACAGCTGCGGGCAACACGTCGGAAGCTGTGACCTCCGGCGTCCGTGGGCTTGGCGGCGGCAAACCCGGTGTCGTGGCTGCGGCGGGCAGCACGCCTGGTGGCGCGGCAACTATCGCTGAGGGCGCGAGGGCAGGGGCGGCTGGTAGGGGGGATGCAGGTGTCGGCGCCAGCACCACCGGTCGGTGCCAAAGCCCCTCTCCGTAGCCGAGCGACAGCGCAACGGCCACCACGGCGACACCAGATACGCCGAGCAACTTCGGCACCAGCCGGCGGGTCGAGCCCGGCTTGCGGGCAACCCTCGGCACCAGCGGAACGGGCGCCGCGACCTGCAATCGGCCATCCCCACGAAGCGGCTTGGCCTCGAACCCGCAAATGCCGGTGTTGGCGGGTCCGAGCGACGTCGGGAGGCCGCGAACGGCGCTGTCCGGGTCGCCGGCCCGCAGCGACACCGCCTGCTCCACGTGCCGCGCTTCAACGAAGCCGGCCGCCTCGTTGCTGGCGAGGAACAGCGCCGACGACAGCAGGATGTTCAGGTCGCGCGGCACGCCGGCGGTCAGCGCCGCGAGCCGCGCCACGGCGTCGCCGGTGAACAGATCGTCAGGCCATCCGCCCTGGGCGAGCCGGGCCGCGACGAAGCTGCCGACCGCCTCGGCCGGAACCGGCGCCAGCCGGACGATGGCGGCCCTGGGAAACGCCTCGATGTGGCCGCGTTTGGGCCCGGCCAGCCCAGCCAGCACCACGGTGCATTTACCGAGCCGGCTCAGCCGATCGAGCGCCGCCTCATCCATGCGATCCGCCTCGTCGATCAGCACGAAGCGCCGCCGGGCGGCGTTGCCGCGTTCGTTGGCTTCAACCAGCAGATCTCCCCGCGCCTGGTACAGAACCTCCGAGCCGGTCGCGCGCCGCTGCTGCGCCAGGTCCTGCAGCAGCAGGCTTTTCCCGGTCCCGGCCGGTCCCAGCAGCAGGGTCAGGCTTGGATGCCCGGCGGTCGCTACCAGCAGGTTGTCGCGTGCCTCGACCCAGGCGCGATGCGGCACGGCATGCGCGGGGCCCAGCGTGATCGGCAACGCGGCCGGCTTGGGATCAGCCAGCCGGGGATCGGGCCGCGACGAGCCGGCATTGACTTCAAGCGGGGCTGCGCGCGTCGCCAGATGCATCAGCGCGATCCCAAATTTTCGGCGGTCGTTGCCGCAGTGACGCGCCAGATGCGGTTGCCGACGTCGTCGGCGACAAGCAGGGCGCCCTGCCGGTCGATGGCAACACCGACCGGACGACCCAGCGCGTCGCCGTCAGGGCTGAGGAAGCCGGTCAGCACGTCCACCGGATCGCCTGTTGGCCGGCCCGACCGGAACGGCACGAACACGACCTTGTAGCCGCTCGGCGGACGGCGGTTCCACGAGCCGTGCTGACCGATGAAGGCGCCGTCCGGGAACGCCGCCGCGATGCCGGACGGCGAGGGGGCGCCCGAAAAGGCCAGGCCGAGCGACGCCGTGTGCGCGCCAAGCGCGTAGTCAGGCGGGATCGCGGCGGCCACCAGGTCGGGCCGCTCAGGTTTCACCCGGTCATCGACGTGCTGGCCGTAATAGCTGTACGGCCAGCCATAGAAGCCACCTGGCCGAACCGCGGTCATGTAGTCCGGCACCAGATCGCTGCCGATCTCGTCGCGCTCGTTGACGGCCGTCCAAAGCGCGCCCGTGATCGGCTCAAGGCCCAGCCCGACCGGGTTGCGCAGCCCGGAGGCGAGGACATGGTGCTCGCCGGTCGCCGCATCGACCTCCCAGATCGCCGCCCGCCCGGCCTCCGCCGCCACGCCGTTCTCGCCCACGTTGCTGTTCGATCCGACCGTCACGTACAAATGCCGGCCGTCGGCGGCGGCGATGACGTTCTTGGTCCAATGATGATTGATTGGCCCGGCCGGAAGGTCGAGCACCTTGACCCCGCCGGCCGCGATCCGCGTGTCGCCCGGGCGGTAGGGGAAACGCAGCAGGGCATCGGTGTCGGCGACATAAAGCTCGTTGCCGACCAGTGCCATCCCGAAGGGGGAATTCAACCCTTCAAGGAACACCGAACGCAACGGAGCATGGTCCGCGCCGCCATCGCGCAGCAGGGTAATGCGGTTGGCGCTGGGCACGCCGGCGCCGCCATAGGCCATGATCTGGCGCGCCACGAAACCCTTGATGCCGTGGCCGTCCTCGGGTTTGGGCGGCGCATTAGTTTCCGCGACCAGAACATCGCCATTCGGCAGCACATAAAGCCAGCGTGGGTGGTCCAGGCCCACGGCCATGGCCGTAACCCGCAAGCCGGCGGCCGCGACCGGCGAGGTGCCCAGCGGCCAACCCTTCGCCGGCGCCACCACAACGGTCGGCAGCAACGTCGCATGCGGCGGCGGCAACTGCGGCGACGGCCCGAACCCCGCCGACGCCGGCAGCGTCGCCTGCTCGCCGCAGCCGCTGAAGGCGACCGCCGACAGGGCAGCCAGCAGACTCTGGATCTTCTTCTGCGTGCTGTTGATCGGGCGCGTCGGGAACGCCATGAAAGCCTTTCTTGCTCCGGCAGAGGATTTGCAACGAACGCGACAGGACGAATGGGACCGTTGGGCCAGTAAGCCGCGCCGTGGTCCGTTACAGACAACGCGCGAGCGGTTGTGCTCGTTCCGCCGGTCCAGGGTCCGTCACTTCATCAAAGACACGCAAAGTCTTTTGACTTCCGCTAAATGCCGGCCTTGCTAGCGTCACTTCCATCCTGACCCTTGCAAGGGCGTATGGCCGTGCTGGAGGAGTGCGGTATACCAAGCACCGATCAAGCAGCGGCCTCGCCAGGCGCGAACAGAATTCTCGGCACGGCGTCATGGAGGGATTGAGCGGTTTGGGCGATCGTACCGCGTGTCGCCCAGAATCGAGGCAGAAGTCGCCGCACTCCGGTTCCGGCGTGTCCGTGGCCATCGGCGCCGTCGCGATCGGCGGCCTGATCCTCGGTGTCGCCGCCAACCGGACCGATCTCGCCGCGGCGGGTCCGGGACTGTTGCGGGCGCTGTGGATACTGCCGGTTCTGGTGGCGTTGCATCTCGGTCAGCTGCTGTTGGCGGCGATCGCCTGGAGCGCGCTGTTCGGCGGAAGGAAGCCGGAAATCCGAATTTTCTATCCTCTGCGGATCATTCGCGAAGGCATCGATTCCCTGTTGCCGGTGGCCCAGATCGGCGGCGAGATCGTCGGCGCCCGGCTTTTGTCCCGGTATGACGTGGCCCCCGCCGAGGCCGGGGCCAGCGTCATCGTCGATGTGACGATCGAGTTGCTGACCCAGATCGCATTCCTGGCACTCGGCCTGTCCGTCCTGGCCTGGCTGTCGCCGACCGGCTCCTGGGGCACCGGCCTGCGGGCCGCTGGCGCCGCCATGGCGGTCGCGGCGGCATTCCTGCTGGCGCAGCGCTTCGGCCTGCTGCGCGTGCTGGAAGCGCTGCTGCGCGGCATCGCGCGGCGTTGGCCGGCGCTGGCCGGCGTATCGCTCGACGGGCTGCACGCGGCGGCGCTTGGCTTCTACCGCCGCCCGGGCGCGTTGCTGCGTGGCACCTGGCTGCATCTGCTCGCCTGGATGCTCGGCAGCATCGAGACCTGGATGGTTCTGAACATGCTTGGCACACCGGTGACGCCGTTGCAGGCGTTCGCGGTCGAAAGCCTCGGCATGGCCGGCCGCAGCGCCGGCTTCGCGATCCCGGCGGCGCTCGGCGCACAGGAAGGCGGCTTCGTGCTGGCCGCCGGCGCCATCGGCCTGCCGGTAGCACCCGCGCTGATGCTGTCGCTGGTCAAAAGATTGCGCGAGATCGTGGTGGGCGGCATCGGCCTTGTCCTATGGCGCCTGCAACGACGCCATCCGGTGCCGGGTTGACGGCGATCCTGACCCTTGCCGCCGAGGCGAGCGCATGGCTGACCAGTTGCGGCATCGTCTCCGTGCTGGCCGGAGTGGTCGCCGTGAGACGTTTTGCCGGTAACAGGCCCCTCTCGCCGAAAGCTCGCCCGGCGATTTCCGTGCTGAAGCCGCTATGCGGCGACGAGCCGCTCCTGGAAGCGGCGTTGGCTTCGATCTGCGGCCAGGCCTATCCGGCGTTTCAGATCGTGTTTGGGGTGCAGGATGCCAACGACTCGGCTCTGGCCGTCGTGCGGCGGATGCAAAGGCGTTTTCCCGGCCGCGACATCACGGTGGTGATCGACGCCGCGCTGCATGGGCCAAATCGAAAGATCGGAAACCTGATCAACATGATGCCGGCGGCGCGCCACGACGTGCTGGTGTTCTCCGACAGCGACCTGCACGTGCCGCCGGACTATCTTGACCGCATCGCCGCCGCGCTGGAGGCGCCTGGCATCGGCCTCGTGACGACCCTGTGCACCGGCCTGCCGACCTCGACAGGCATCGCCGCCCGGCTGGGTGCCACCGGCATCAGCCATCTGTTCCTGCCCGGCGCCCTGCTGGCGCGGGCGCTAGGTCGCGAGGATTGCCTCGGCACCACCATGGCACTGCGCCGCGACACGCTGGTCCGCGCCGGCGGGCTGTCAACGCTGGTTCGTCATCTTGCCGACGACAACGTCCTGGCCCACCGCGTGCGACAGCTCGGCCTAGGCGTCGGGCTGGCACGCACGGTGCCGATGACGGCGGTGCCCGAGGCCTCGTTGGCCGCGCTGTGGCAGCACGAGCTGCGCTGGGCGCGCACCATCCGGGTGCTGGAGCCGGCGCTGTTCGCGCTGTCGATGTTGCAGTTTCCGCTGTTCTGGGCCGCGATCACCTTTCTGCTTGCCGATGGCTCCGCGGGTTCGACGGAGCTTTTCGCCACTGTCTGGGCAATTCGGGCCGGCGCCGTGCTTTGGATCGACCGCATGCTACGGGCCAGGGTCGCCGCGCCGATATGGCTTTTGCCGGTTCGCGACATCCTGTCGGCCAGCCAGATCATCGGCAGCTATCTTGGCGCGCGGGTGGTGTGGCGCGGGCATGTGATGCGGGCGGATGATGGGCGGGTGAAGCAGGCATGGGGCGCTGCCCCAAACCCCGCAAAGGGGCCGTCGCCCTTTTGAAACCCCTTACTTAAGTCAGGTGGCTCGGAGCGTTCTTATGCCCTAGCATGCGGGGACGCGATCCAGAACAGCTCCCACTGGCCCTTCTGCGTGCTGCCCTGCTCATGAAACTGCGCCATATCCTGGATGTGCGAGGCGGTGACGTAGATCGATCCGTCGGCGCCCTCCGCCAGGCTGTCAGGCCAGCGCAGCCGGACGTCCTTGGCGATCACATCGTGCCATCGGGACTTCGCATGCGGACCGCGTTCTCGGCCGGATCGGTGATGAACAGGTAGCCTTCGCCGTCCATCCAAAGCCCGTCGGCAACGTGCGTGGTTGCAACCTTCTCCACCCGTGCCGCGACCTTGGACGGCGTCAGGGTCGCATCGGTCATCGCCGCGGTCGGGAGGCGATACAGGGTGCGGCCGACCAGCGCCTGCCAGTACAGGAAGCGCCCCTGCGCATCGAGCGCTATGCCGTCGGCGGCGAAGGCCGGGATGCGATGGTCCGGCCGGCGCAGCTCATGCCCGTCGGCCATCGGTATCACGCCCGGCTCGGGCTGGGTGCGCGGGTCGCCATCGAGAATGCGCCGTGCTTTGCCAGTGGCAACATCGAGCACGATCAGCGCGCCGATCTGGCCGCTATCGGTCAGGTAGGCGTGGCGGCCGTCCGGGCTGACGCGGACATCGTTCATGTAGCTGCCCTGCGGCGCCGCCTTGTTGTCGAAATGGAAGACCTTCTCGACGATATTGGTTTTCAGGTTGATCTTCAGCAGCTTGGGGCCGCCCGGCTTGATGAACTCGTTGCCCGGCGCCGCGGGGTCGAGCACCCACAGGAAGCCCTGCGGGTCGACGGTGACGCTCTGCACGCAGACGAAATGGTCCTCGACCGTTAGCGGCTTCGCATTGCTCCAGGCATTCCACTCGGCATTCGGATACGGTTTCAACGTGCCGTCCGGCATCACCTCGGCGACCGATATCGGAACGTCTTTCTCCCAGCGCGGGAAATTCACGAACACGCGGCCGTTCTTCGAGACCGCGACGCCTGTGACCTGCTGGTCGAAGCCCGTGACGCGGGTCAGCACGGGCATATCCGCCCGCGCCTGACCGATCGATCCGGCCGCGATCGCGGCGCCGGCCGCCAGCACGAAGCCACGGCGCGACATCGCCTGTTTCTGGGTTGCCATCGAAGGTCTCCGGTTGCATGGGGCGATAAGGCGGCCCCTTGCCGATCGTTCCGGCGGCAACGCGGCACCTCCGCTGGATGTTACGTTTTGATGTTACGTTCGGGCGCGAGCCAAAACGGTTTCGGTCCCGGTCACGCCGTCGCGCGCCAGCGTGGCAAGTTGCGCGGGTCCATAGCCAAGCAACCGGCTCAGCACCTCGTCCGTGTGTTGGCCCAAGGTCGGCGCAACGCGCTCGATCGGATAGGGTTTTCCATGCTCGCGGAACGGCAGCACCGACTGCGGGAACTTCTCGATGAAAGCCCGGCTGTACTGGCGCCAATAGCCCCTTGCCAGCAGCTGCGGGTCGTCGAACAGTTCGAACGGCGCGCGTGCCACCCCGGCCGCAACGCCGGCGGCCTGCAACTCGGTCATGGCTTGATCGGCACCACGGTTCGCGGTCCAGACGCTCATGGCCTGCTCGACCCGGTCGGCATCGGCAAGCCGGCCGGCAGCATTTCGAAGTTTCTCGTCGTCAGCGAGGTCCGGCCGCCCGATGGTTTTAGCACAGGCTTGCCACATCGCGTCATCAAGCACCGTGACGACGAGCCACTCATCCTCGCCGGCACAAGGAAAGCAGCCATGCGGCGCGTGGTCGGGATGCCGGTTGCCGCTGCGCTCCACGACCTGGCCGGCGGATTGAAGAAGCATCGCCGGCGCCGCCATCGCCATCATGCACTCGACCTGCGAGAGGTCGATGTGCTGGCCCTCGCCGGTTTCCCGGCGATGCAGCAGCGCCACCAGCACCGCAGCCGCCGCGTTCAGCCCGCCGGTCGCGTCGCCATACGCGATGTGGCCCATCACCGGCGGATCGTCCGGCCGGCCGGCAAGGGTCGGTAGGCCGGAAGCGTGTTCCAGGGTCGAGCCATAGGCGCGGCAGTCGCGCCACGGCCCGGTGCTGCCGAAGGCGCACATCGATGCCATCACCAGGTTCGGGTTGACCTGGCGCAGCCTCGCATAGTCGAGCCCGAGCTTGGGCAGCACGTCGGCGGCATAGTTTTCGACGACCGCATCCGCGCTGGCGACCAGCTCCTTGAGGGCGGCGACCCCGTCCGGATGGGTGAGGTCGAGCGTGATGCCGAACTTGCTGCGGTTGAGCGCATTGAAGCGGCCAACCTTCTCGTACGTCCGGTCGGCCGCCGCTTCGGGGCGGTTGTCGACGCCGCGCCACCAGTCGGCATAGGCGCACGCCTCGACCTTGACGATCTCGGCGCCGAGGTCGCCCAGCATCCTCGTCGCGAGCGGCCCCGCCCAGCCCATCGACAGGTCGATGATGCGGATGCCTTCCAGCATTCTCTTACCCGTCGCCGTGCCCGGTTGCGGCGCGTTCCGCGGTTGCGTGTGTGCGCTGCCGAGCGGCGGCACCCGTCCCGTGCGGCGCGGCGGCGTGCGGGTCAGGTGCAGCGGTGAGGCCGGACCCTCGATCACGCGATCGCCAATCTCGATGCGCGCGATGGCGCCTCGGTCGCGCAGCGGTTGGCTCGCCAGGATGTCGGCCATCGACGGCACCGGCACGATCGGCAACTTTCGCGCGAGCGCCTCGGCGAACCAGTGCGCGACGTCGTGCTTCGCCAGTTCCGGCATGAACCGCGCCTCCAACGCCGCCGCCTGCGGCAGACGCTCCTGCCCGAGCACGCAGCCCGGATCGTCGGCCAGGTCGAAAAGCCCGAGCATCAGGCAGAAGTTGCGCCATTGCAGCGGTGTCACCAGCGTCACGCCGAGCCAGCCGTCGCGCGCCGGATAGAGGCCGACGGGGTAGGTCGGCCAGAACCGGTTGATGCCGATGCGCGGCTGGCCCTCGCCACGAACCCAGGCATCCGAGGTTTGCAGCTCGGCATAGGCGATGCATGCCTCGAACACGCTGACCTCCAGCCGTCGCCCGGTGTCCCCCGCATCGCGCGCCACCAGCGCCGCCATCACGCCGACGAACGCGGTGATGCCGCCAATGATCGCCGCCTGGAAGTCGGGCGCCACCAATGGTCCCTCGGCCGGGCCGACCAGGCGAACCATGCCGGCCAGCGCGCGGCAGACCATGTCGCTGCCGCGAAAGCCGGCATAGGGGCCGGTATCTCCGAACCACGACAGATTGGCCACCACCAGCCCGGGATTTCCCGCCCGCGCCTCATTGATATCGGCCGTGCAGGCACCTGGCGACACGATGCAGACATCGGCTCCTGCGAGCAGCGAAGCGGCATCTTGGGTGGTGCTGCGCTTGCCGAAATTCAGGAAGGCGAAGCTTGCGCTGGCCGAATCGGCGCCGGCGATGCATGGCGCCGCCTGACGGCCCGGATCGCCGGATTTGGGTTCGACCTTGATGATTTCGGCGCCGAAATCGCCGAGCAGCCGGGCGCAGTAGGAAGCCGCCGGGAGGTCGCCGATCTCGACGACGCGCAAGGCGGATAACGGCATGGCTTCCCCCAATGGCGATTTGCCGGTGAGGATGGCGGCGTGAACGGGTGGGCGCAAGAAGGCCGGACCGTTGCCTCGGCACTTCCCGTCGGCACGGTTCGGCGTCAGGATCGTCGGCAACCAACCGGTGCCAAGCCGGTGGCCCGACGAGGACGTCCCGCATCTTGAATGCTTTCTTCGCAGCCGACGCGGCCGCCCCTTCGGCGTCGTTGTTCCGTGAACCCGATTTCCGCCGCCTGTGGCTGGTCGGCCTCGTCGTGTTCGCGGTGCGCTGGCTGGAAACGCTGGTGGTCGCGGTGGTGGTCTATCAGCGCACCGGCTCGGCCTTCCTGGTCGCCATGATGACCATGCTGCGGCTGCTGCCGATGGGGCTGTTCGGCGCCTTCCTCGGCGCCGCCGCCGAACGATGGGAACGGCGCACCAGCCTGCTGCTGGTGCTGCTGTCGCTGCTGCTGTCCTCGCTCGTGCTGGCGCTGCTCGCTTATGCCGGTCGCCTGGAGGTCTGGCATCTGGGCGTCGTCAGCTTCTGGAACGGCGTCGGCTGGGCGACCGACAACCCGGTGCGGCGGATGATGATCGGCGAGGTCGCCGGCCCCGCGCGGATGGGCCGCGCCATGTCGTTCGATATCGGCGCCAACAACGCCAGCCGGATGATTGGCCCGATGTTCGGCGGGCTGCTGCTGGTCAGCGCCGGCGTGACCGGCGCCTTCGCCCTGGCGGCGATGCTCTACGGGATGGCCCTGATCGCGGCGTTCGGGCTGCGGCTGCGCAACCGGCCTGGCAGCGGCGGCCTCTCGGGCGAAAAGCTGCTGGCCCGGGTGATGCAGGGGCTGGAGGTCGTCTTCCATGACCGTCGGCTGATCGGCACGCTGGTCGTCACCGTGATCTTCAACGTGTTCGGGTGGCCCTGCCTGTCTATGGTGCCGGTAATCGGGCGCGACGCCTTTGGGCTGGCGCCCGGTGGCGTCGGCGTGCTGTCGAGCCTGGACGGGATCGGCGCCTTCGCCGGCGCGGTCGTGGTCGCGATGCTGGCACGGCCGCGCAACTACGCACCGTTCTATCTTGGCGGCATCTTCTTCTATCTGTTGGGCCTGTTCGCCCTGGCGTTCGCGCCCGGCCCCTATCTGGCCGGCGCCTGCCTGCTGCTCGCCGGCATCGGCGGCTCGGGCTTCAGCATCATGCAGGCGACGCTGGTGTTCCTCGCCGCACCCGCCGAGATGCGTTCGCGCGTGCTTGGCGTATTGTCGGTCTGCATCGGCATCGGCCCGGTCGGCTTCCTGCATGTCGGGTTGCTGGCCGAATGGGTGGGCGCGCAGAACGCTATCGCCGTGTCCGCCGCCGAAGGCCTGGCGGCGCTGGCGCTGACCTGGACCTACTGGCGTCATATACTGCCCGTCGAAGCGTCTCGAAAATTGGTTTCAACCTGAATGGAGCGCGTCATGGCACCTAAGGTAATCGTTATAGACAACCCGCTGAATGAGATGTCGATCGCCTACGAACTCGCTCCACCGGGCTTTGAGACGGTGCTCGCCCGGCCCGGCAGCGCCGAGTTCCTGGCGGCGGCCAAGGATGCCGAATACATCGTCGGCATGGGTGAGCCGCTGGACGACGCGTTCTTCCGCGCAGCGCCGAAGATGCGGCTCGTGCAGCTGCTGTCGGCCGGCTACGACCGCTGCGACATCGAGGCGGCGCGGCGCGCCGGCGTGCCGATCTGCAACAACGGCGGCGCCAACTCGACCGCCGTGTCAGAGCACGCGATCCTGTTGATGCTGGCGGTGTCGCGCCGGTTGGTCTGGCAGCACCGCAGCGTCACCGCCGGCGCCTGGCGCGGCAACAACGTGGCCGACGTGCAGCTGTTCGAACTACGCGGGCGCACCCTCGGCATTGTCGGCCTCGGCGCCATCGGCAAGAAAGTTGCCCGGCTTGCCCAGGCATTCGGCATGGCGGTGCAGTATTTCGACACCGACCGACTGACCGAGGCCGCCGAGGACGCGCTCAACGTCCGCTTCCGGCTGCTCGGCGAAATTCTCCGCGGCTCCGACATCGTCTCGCTGCACGTGCCGCTGATCCCCTCCACCCGCCATATGATCGGCGCCGCGGAATTGGCCGCCATGAAGCCGACCGCCTACCTGATCAACACCTGCCGCGGCCCGGTGGTGGACGAGGCGGCGCTGATCGAGGCGCTGTCGGCCGGAACCATCGCCGGCGCCGGGCTGGACGTGTTCGACCAGGAGCCGCCACCCGCCAACAACCGGCTTTTCACCCTCGACAACGTGGTGCTGACCGCGCACCTGGCCGGGCCGACCTGGGACAACCAGTATTCGCGGTTCCGCAACGCATTCGACAATTGCCAGCGGGTGGCGCGCGGGGATAGGCCGCTTTGGGTCATTCCGGAGTTGCGCACGGGCAAGTAAGCCGGGCGCTGCCCGGACCCGCCGGGGGTAGCACCCCCGGACCCGCATCCGTTAGAAGCGTTCTTCGCCATGCACCCGCACCAAGTCGGGGAAATCGCGATACAGGGCGAACTTGGCGTTGACGACCAGCGAGTTCACGCACTGGTGGAATCCCTCCACTGGGTCCTGCCGCGTGGCCACGCGAGCAAACGCGCCGTCGAGCTGCGTGAGGTTTTCGACCTCGATCAGGATGTGGAATTCCCCGACCTCCGGAGGCCCGAGGCCAAGCTTGCGACGGGTCAGGCGAAAGCCGTGGATCAAACCCTCCGACTTCAGATGCCCGAGATAGGCACCCACCCGATCGGCAAACAGCCGGTCCGAAACGCCGGGCTTGAGGTCGCACCAGACATGATACAGATCCATTGCCGAAGCCTACCGGAATGCCAGGCGGGAAGCAGCCATTTCCCCCTGCTTTGAGGCTGGGCCATACTCCTGGCAAGACACTGAACTGGAGCCAGGCCGTGCCCGTCGAACAAGCCGCCTACCGTGACGCCATGTCCCGCCTCGGCGCCGCGGTCAACGTCATCACCACCGCGGGGCCCGGCGGGCGGGCGGGCTTCACCGCCTCGGCCGTGTGCTCGGTCACCGACACCCCGCCGACTCTGCTGGTCTGCGCCAACCGCACGAACGATTCCTATCCGCCGCTGGTGGCCAACCGCGTGCTGTGCGTCAACACGCTGACCCCGGCACAGGAAGGCCTGTCGCCGGTGTTCGCCGGCATGACCGAACACTCGATGGACGAACGCTTCGACGGCTACACCTGGCACACGCTGCAAACTGGGTCACCCGTGTTGGATGAAGCCGTGGTGGCGTTCGACTGCACCATCACCGACAGCGCCGAGGTCGGCACCCACACGGTGTTCTTCTGTACCGTCGAGGCGATCCGCACAGGAACCGCGCATGAAGGGCTGATCTACTACGGTCGGGGCTATCATCCGCTGACGGCCGCCAGGAAATAGCGGGGCCGAAGCCCCGCATCCCAACTCACATCTCGGCGTATTTGCCGTCCTTCCACAGGTAAAAGACATAGTCGGAAACCGTCACGTCGCCCTTCTTGTCGAAGGTGACGGGGCCAAGCACGGTTGCCCAGGTGCCGTTGTGCAGCGCCTCGGCGACCTTCTTCGGATCGGCCGCGCCGGCTTTCTTGGCGGCGTCGGCCCAGGCCTGGATGGCGGCGTAGGTGTACAGCACGTAGCCCTCGGGGTCCTCCTTCTTGTCGTTGAACTCCTTGACCACAGCGGCGGCGGTCGGGCGTTTGCGGGGGTCGGAGGCGAAGGTCATCATGGTGCCGTTGCCGGCCTCGCCGGCGATCTGCCAGAACTCGTTGGTGACCAGCGCATCGCCGCCGATCAGGGTCGCCTTCATGCCCTGCTCCTTGGCCTGGCGCAGGATCAGCCCGGATTCGGTGTGGTATCCGCCGACATAGATGACCTCGATCCCGGCCTGCTTCAGCCGGCTGACCAATGCCGAATAGTCGCGCTCCTTCGGCGTGTAGGCGGTGTAAAGCGTCTCCGTCACGCCCTTGGCGTTGAGCGCTTTCTTGGTCTCGTCGGCCAGACCTTTGCCGTAGGCCGAGTTGTCGTGAAGGATCGCGATCTTCTGCTTGCCGAAATGCTCGGCCATGTAGTTGCCGGCGACCAGGCCCTGCTGGTCATCGCGGCCGCAGACCCGGAACGTGCCCCAGTTGCCGGTCTCGGTCAGGGTCGGGTTGGTCGAGGCGGGGGAAATCTGCAGCACGCCCTCCTCGCCATAGACCTTGCTGGCGGGGATCGAGGACGACGAGCAGAAATGCCCGGCAACCATTTTCACGCCCTTGCTGGCGAGCTGGTTGGCGACCGAAACCGCCTGCTTCGGATCGCAGGCATCGTCGCCGACCTCGAGCGTCAGCTGCTGGCCGAGCACGCCGCCGGCCTTGTTGATGTCGGCTACGGCCTGCTCGGCGCCGAGCTTCATCTGCGCGCCGAATGCCGCATACTCGCCGGTCATCGGCCCGGCGACGCCGATCTTTATCTGCGCCGATGCCGGCGCGGCGGCAGCCAGCGCGGCGCCAAGCGCCACGGTGGCCCCCAGAAGTGTTCTTCTAAACATGCGCTTGCGTTTCCTGTTGCCTGTGAACCGCGCCATGCGGCTCGGCTGAACGCAGCCTAAGCGGTTAGGGTGATACCTGAAAAGCGGCAACTCAAGCGTGAGAGCAGGCGCCGCAGGCAGGAGAAAAGGGTGGGGCTCTGCCCCAAACCCCGCAAAGGGGCCGTCGCCCCTTTGAACCCCTCTACTTAAGTATGGCGCACCGGGGCGTACCCCCGATGCTTGAAGGTGGGACGGGGTTTGGGGCAGAGCCCCATGCTTTCCTGCCTACGGCGTTGCACGTTGCAGTTGGTTGGCTTGGCCGTGCTAAGCATTCGCAACGTTCAGGCAAAAGGAAAAAAAGATGTCCAACGGGTTGAGCCGCCGGCGTTTCGCCGCGGGTGCGGCAACCATTGCCGGCCTGCCGATGGTCGGGATCGTATCGGCCCGGGGCGACACGCCCGAATTCGAGTATAAGCTGGGCAACGACAATCCCATGACGCACCCCAACACGGTGCGCCAGGGCGAGGCGATCGCACGCATCTTCGCCGAGAGCAAGGGCCGGCTGAAAATTTCGCATTTCCCCAACAACCAGCTTGGCGGCGACACCGACATGCTGAGCCAGCTGCGCTCCGGCGCGCTTGAATTCTTCTCGTTGTCCGGCCTGATCCTGTCGACGTTCGTGCCGATCGCCTCGATCTACGGCATCGGCTACTCGCTGCCGACTTACAAGGAGGTTTGGGCGGCGATGGACGGCGATCTCGGCGCGCTGATCCGGCGCGGCATCGACAAGTCCGGCCTGCATGCCTTCGACAAGATCTGGGATAACGGCTTTCGCCAGATTACCAGCTCGACCCATCCGATCCGCAACCCGGACGACCTCAAGGGCTTCAAGATCCGCGTCCCGGTCAGCCCGCTCTGGACCTCGATGTTCGAGGCGTTCGGCGCGTCCCCGGCGTCGATCAACTTTTCCGAGGTCTATTCCGCCCTGCAGACCAAGATCGTCGAGGGCCAGGAGAACCCGCTGGTCAACATCGACACCGCCAAGCTCTTCGAGGTTCAGAAATACTGCTCGATGACGCGGCACATGTGGGACGGCTTCTTCATGCTGGGCAATGGCCGCGCCTGGCGCGCGCTGCCGCCCGACCTGCAGGCGATCGTCGCACGCAATTTTGATGCTTCCGCCATGGACCAGCGGGCGGACTATGTGAAAGCTAACGACGCGCTGAGGGTGGGGCTTGAGGGCAAGGGGATGGTGTTCAACGACGTGGAGCCGGAGGCCTTCCGCCAGACGCTGATCAAGGCAGGCTTCTATACCAAGTGGAAAGAGAAATACGGGCCCGAGGCGTGGGCCGTTCTGGAACAATACGCGGGCAAGGTCGGCTGAACCGCGAGAACCAAGAAGGAAGATCCCATGCAACTAAGCAACGAGCAAATCAGACAGTTTGACGAGGAAGGCTATCTTTTCCTGCCCGACTGCTTCTCACCCGACGAGGTCGCGGCTTTGCGCGAGGAGGCGGTGTCGATCTACGACACCGACCGGCCGGAAGTGTGGCGGGAGAAGTCCGGCGCGCCGCGCACGGCGTTCGCGGCGCATCTGTACAACGAGGCGTTCGGCCTGCTCGGCGCCCATCCGCGGCTGATCGAGCCGGTGCAGCAGTTGTTCGGCGAACCGGTCTACATGCACCAGTTCAAGATCAACGCGAAATCGGCGTTCGACGGCGAGGTCTGGCAGTGGCACCAGGATTTCGGCACCTGGGCGCGCGACGATGGCATGCCCGATCCGAAGGCGATGAATATCGCGGTTTTCCTGGACGAGGTCACCCACATCAACGGGCCGTTGATGCTGGTACCGCGCAGCCACAAGGAGGGCGTGTTCGAGGCCGGCCACGACTTGTCGACCACGTCCTATCCACTATGGACGCTCGACAACGAACGCGTCGCCAAACTGGTCGATGTCGGCGGGATCGTGGCCCCTACCGGGAAACCAGGCGGCGTGATGATGTTTCACGGCAACCTGGTGCACGGCTCGGCCGGCAACATCACCCCCTATCCGCGCAAGATCGTCTATCTGACTCTGAACGCGGTTTCCAACTACATCCGCAAGCCGACGCGCCCGGATTGGATCGCGCACCAGGATTTCTCGCCGATCGTGCCGGTCGCCGACGACGCGCTGATGCACTACGCCCAGCGCTACCGCCAGGCGGCCGAGTAGTGGCGGCAAGTTTTGGAAGGCGGCGTCGGCCCGGGCGGTGTAAGCCTGGGCCATGCAACAGACGCCGCCGTTCGAATTCCCAGACACTTTGGCCTTCGAGCTCAATGCCCAGGGCTATGCGCATCTGCCAGTTCTCGAAGTCGAAAAATGCCGCAAACTGGCGGCGTTGTTCGACACTGAAAAATATTTCCGCTCCCACATCCTGATGCAGCGGCACGGCTTCGGCCGTGGCGAATACAAATACTTCGCCGATCCCCTGCCCGATGTCGTCGCCGGACTGAGGGCCGCGCTCTACCCGGTGCTGGCCACCATCGCCAACACCTGGGCGACGCGGCTGAATTCGGAAGAGAGATTTCCGGCGATGCTGGACGGCTACCTTGCCCAGTGCCACGCCGCCGGCCAGACCCGGCCGACGCCGCTGCTGCTACGCTACCGCGAGGGCGACTACAACTGCCTGCATCAGGACCTTTACGGCGAGCACGTCTTTCCGTTGCAGGTGACAATCCTGCTGAGCGACCCCACCGATTTCGCCGGCGGGGAGTTCATGCTGGTGGAGCAGCGCCCGCGCATGCAGTCGCGCGGCGAGGTCGTCTTATTGGCGCAGGGCGAGGGCGTGATCTTCCCGGTGCGCCACCGCCCGATCCAGGGCACCCGCGGCGTCTATCGCGCGACGATGCGCCATGGCGTCAGCCGGGTGCGCTCGGGCCTGCGTCAGACGCTCGGGATCATCTTCCACGACGCCGCCTGAGCCGCCTTCATCCGCAGGCGGCTGAGACGTTCTCCCCGCATGGCAGGAAGGACACGCCATGCTGCGAGAACCAGAGCGCGATCCCCAGGAGCACCAGCCCCAACAGAATGATGGCGATTGTCGGTCCCCGCTCCGAAGGATGCCGGACTTCTGGAAGGTGGGTTGGGGAATGCGGGACGGAGCGCTTCAGATTGCTGACATGCATGATGATTTCCCCTTGGTTGGGCGTAACCATGCTTGTCGTTCCCACCGCATTCTATGAAGTGGCTCACAGGCAACTTCGTGTCGCACTCGCGTCATGAACAAGGACGGAAAATGATCGACTGGTCGATTGCCGTGCCTTCCTTCCTCACCGCCCTGGTCGAATGGGTCGAGGCCTTCACCATCGTGCTCGCGGTCAGCCTGAGCATCGGCTGGCGCGGCGCCATCGGCGCTTCGCTCGCCGGGCTTGCCACGCTGGCGCTGCTGACGCTGGTCGCCGGCCGGCTGCTCGCCACCGGCATCGACATCCATTGGGTGCAGATCGTCGTCGGTGTCTTCCTAATGCTGTTCGGCGTGCGCTGGCTGGCCAAGGCGATCGCCCGCCATGCCGGCCTGAAGGCGCTGCATGACGAGGTGCTGGAATTCGAACAGACGCGCGCCAAGCTTGGCGGGGCCGGCCTCACCGGCGACTGGCTCGCCGGCTGGACCGTGGCCTACAAGGGCGTGCTGCTCGAAGGGTTGGAGGTCTGGCTGATCGTGGTGGCACTCGGAATGAAGGCCGGCAATGGCGTGGGCATGGCGAGCAGCGTGGGCGCAGCGATCGCGGCGCTGCTGCTGACCTGCGCGGTTGGTGCCGCCGTGCGCGCGCCGCTGAAGCGGGTGCCGGAGAACGCGATCAAGTTCACCGTCGGCGCGATGATCGTGGCGTTCGGCACCTACTGGACGATGGAGGGCGTCGGCGGCGCCGAGGTCTGGCCGCTGTCCGATTGGACGCTGCCGATCCTCGGCGTGTTCTACCTGCTCGGCGGCCTGGCCATCGCCACGGCGATGCGCGCGCGGCTTCGGCGGGAGATTGTCTGATGGGGGCCTTCCTCAAGACGCTGTTCGGCGACGCCCGCAACGTCGCCGTGGTCACCGTGTTGCTGGCGATGGAGGTCGTGCTGGTCCGCGTCGGCCATGGCGGCGAGGCGATCCTGGTGGTGCCGGCGGCGACCCTGGCTGGGGTGACCTGGCTGGCGTTGAGGTAAGGATCGGGAATCTGCATGGCTTGGTCCGGTCGAGCCCCCGGTCAAGCCCAACTGGGCGTCATCTCGCTGCTGTGCGAAGGGCCGGTATCCGGTACAGCCTGCCGGTTGCTTCGAGGTCATCCAGCTTCCATTCGCCGCCAACGCCGTTGATCATCCACTTCAGAATGGCCCAGAGATCGGTATCAAGAACGGCGTCCCCGATTGGCTCCAGCGCGTCCACTATGGCGTAAATCTCCAAACCGCTTGGAAAGGCCTCGCCGCTGCGGCCGATGAACACCAGGGCATAGGTCAGGCCGGAGGGTGCCGTGAGGTATCCCGGTATAGCCAGGCCGACCCGATCGAGCTCGAACGTGTGGATGAAAAAATCACGGAATTCCGGGTAATGCCCGATTCGATCCTCGACCAGCACCAATTCCAGACGCTTTTCGACCAGGTCCGGCGCCGGGCACACGATGACATCGCTCACAGCCCCTTCCCTTGGCGCGCAACTTCCAGACGATCCATGAAGCCGTTGACAAGGGTCGCGATCTCGGCCCCGGAATCCTCCTGCAGGAAATGCCGGCCGGTCACCAGATGCGGCCCTTCGGCATGCGGCAGCAGCTGCTTGAACCGGGCCGAGAAGGTCGCGGCGTCGAACACCTCGTCCTCCCGTCCCCAGATTATCATCGCCGGCAGGGTCGATTTCGACAGCTCGCGCTCCAGCCACTCGAACCGTGCCAGCGCCCGTGCGCCGGCGTCGATCGGTATCCAGCGCGGCCAGACCCAGGTCAGCAGGCGCGTCGCCGGGTCCGGCAGCACGGCCTCATAGACGGCCTGCGCCGACGACCGGAACTTCTCCCGATCGACCACCGACAAATAGACGCCGCGGCCGGCCAGCACGTTGTGCCGGCCGAGCAGATACGGCCCGACCACCGGCGCATGCATCATCCGCCACGGAAACAGCCTCGTATGGAATTCGGCGGGGGGCAGCGGCCAGGCCCAGGTGCTCATCACCACAAGCGCGCGCATTCGCGCGACGTTGCTCATCGCGAAAGCCAGCCCCGTCGGTCCGCCCCAGTCGTGGCAGACCAGGGTGATGCGTGTCAGGTCGAGCTGGCGCATCAGCGCGGTCAGGTTGGCGGCGTGGCCGTCGAGCGAATGCGCAGTCTCGCGCGTCGGCTTCTCGGACAGGCCGAAGCCGATCATGTCGGGCACGATCACCCGCCGCCCGGCTTGCAGCAATGGCGGGATCACGTCGCGGTAGAGATAGCCCCAGGTCGGATTGCCGTGCAGCAGCACAACCGGATCGCCCTCGCCCTCGTCGATGTAGTGCATCCGCCAGCCATTCACCTGGGCATGGCGGGGCGCATAGGGCCACTGAGCGCGAGCTTCCGGCGGAATTTCCATTGTGTTGTTCAAAGGATGAGGCTTTGCCCCAGGCTTCCCACTCACAGCCCGCTGAACCAGTTAAATCCCTTATCTTCCCAGTAGCCGCCGGGATAGGTGTTGGTGACCTCGATCGCGGTGATCCACTTCGGATTCTTAAAGCCAAGCTTGGTGCTGGTTCGCAACCGCAACGGGTAGCCGAATGGGTCGGCCAGGATTTCCCCCGCGTATTTGGTGGCGAGCAGAGTCTGCGGATGCAGCGCCGTCGCCATGTCGATGCTGCTTGGATAATCGTCGGCGGTCTTGAAGGCGACGTAGCTGGCGCCGAGGTCGGCGCCGATCCGCTCCAGAAAGGTCCGCATCTTCACGCCGGACCATTGGCCGATATAGTCCCAACCTTCCACACAGACGTGGCGGATGATCATCTCGGTCTCAGGCAACTCGGTGATCTGCTGGCGGGTCCAGGGCCGCTTGTCCCGGATCAGCCCGGCCAGCTCCAGCCGCCAGCTGTCGCCGTTGACCGGCTTCACATCCTCGATGTCGTAGTAGGCGTTGAAGCGCGGCGGCTTGAGCACCTGGGACGCCGGGTAGGTCGGCGCCAGCTTGTTGGGATTGAACAGCAGCGCCTGGATCCGGTCGTTGAAGCCCGACACGGCGCGCAGCGCCGACTGTATGGAATCGTTGCTCTCGGGATCGCACCCGGTCAGCATCGTCAGCGCGCCGAGCGACAGCCCGCCACGCAGCAGGCCACGGCGCTGCAGCAGGCGGATCGCCGGCTGGTGGTTGTCGAGGATGGCCGGGTCGGGTGCCTTGGCCGGACGGAACAACGACCTCATCGGCGTGCTCCCCGTGGCGAGGGCCTGTTACCCGCCAGCCTGTTACCCGCCAGCCTCTTACCCGCCAGTTTGGGTCCGCCGGTCAGCATCGCCCACAGAGTGCTCGGCACCAGCAGCGACAGCGCGACATGCACGACCAGGAAGCCGACGATCACCGACATGCCCGCGAAGTGGATCAGCCGCGCCGACTGGAAGCCGCCGACCAACGCGGTCAGCCCGGAAAACTGCACCGGCTTCCAGATCGCGAGACCCGTCGCGACCTGCGACACGCCGGCCAGGATGACGACGATATACAGGATCTTCTGCACGGCATTGTAGGTGGTGAGGTCGTCATGGGCGACCTTGAAGTGCAGGGTGTCGCGCACCGTTCGGACCACGTCGGGCAGACGGATCGGCAGCAGGCGCTCGCGCAGCCGCCCGGTGACGATGCCGTAGATCAGGTAGGCGGCGCCGTTCAGCATCAGCAGCCACATGCCGGCGAA
>JANXRT010000077.1 GCA_025356735.1 Acetobacteraceae bacterium
AACGGCTCCTCCTCGATGGCAACCGTCTGCGGCACCTCGCTGGCGCTGATGGATGCCGGCGTGCCGCTGCTCCGCCCGGTGGCGGGCATCGCCATGGGCCTGATCAAGGAGGATCGCGGGTTCGCGGTGCTGTCCGACATCCTCGGCGACGAGGACCATCTCGGCGACATGGACTTCAAGGTCGCGGGCACCGAGGCCGGCGTCACCAGCCTGCAGATGGACATCAAGATCACCTCGATCACCTTCGAGATCATGAAGATCGCGCTGGACCAGGCCAAGGAAGGCCGGCTGCACATACTGGGCGAGATGAACAAGGGCATCACCGGGGCGCGCGACGACGTGGCCGCCACGGCGCCGCGCATTACCATCATCCAGGTGCCGAAGGAGAAGATCCGCGAGGTTATCGGCACCGGCGGCAAGGTGATCCGCGAGATCGTCGAGTCGACGGGCTGCAAGATCGACATCGACGATGACGGCACGATCAAGATCGCCTCGTCGGACGCCGACAAGACCCAGGCGGCGATCGACCGCATCCGCGGCATCGTGGCGGAGCCGGAGATCGGCGTGATCTACAACGGAAAGGTCGTGAAGACGGCCGATTTCGGCGCCTTCGTGAACTTCCTCGGTTCCAAGGACGGGTTGGTCCACATCAGCGAGCTGCAGCAGAACCGGGTCAACAAGACCAGCGACGTGGTCAATGTCGGCGACACCGTGAAGGTCAAGGTCATCGGCTTCGACGACCGCGGCAAGGTGAAGCTGTCGATGCGGGTGGTGGATCAGGCGACGGGCGCCGACATGACCGAGCAGATGGGCACCAAGCCCGGCCGCGGCGAGCGTTCCGAGCGCCGCGAGTTCGCGGAGGGTGCCGCGCAGCCGGACTGAAGTAGAGGGGATACAAGGGGCGACGGCCCCTTGTCGGGTCCAGGGCAGAGCCCTGGCCTTGCCTTGACGGATCAGGATGCACAGATACTTGCAATCACCGATCCGTCATCGCATTCCTAATGCCTGAACAGAAAGCCGGAACTCCGCGATGAAGTCGATCAATGCTATCCGCATGGGCGGTGTCGATGTTCTTCCCCTCGTCGAGGGCGGCAAGGGTGTGGCGATTTCCAACGGCATCTCCGCGGGTCACTGGGCGGCGGGGGGCGGGGTCGGTACGTTCAGCGCGGTCAACGCGGACAGCTATGATGATAATGGGGTGGCGATTCCGCAGCTTTACCATGCCGCCACAAGGCGGGAGCGGCATGAGGAGCTGATCAACTATGCGGTCGAGGGTGCGTTGATCCAAGCCCGTCGCGCCCGCGATATTTCAGGCCCCAAGGGCCGGGTCCACGCCAACATCCTGTGGGAGATGGGCGGCGCCGAGCGGATCATCACCGAGGTTCTGGAGCGTGGCAGGGGCCTGATCAACGGCATCACCTGCGGTGCGGGCATGCCGTACCGGCTGTCCGACATCGCCGCCCGGTTCAACGTGCACTACTATCCGATTATATCCTCCGGGCGGGCGTTCGCGGCCCTGTGGAAGCGCGCCTACCACAAGACCGCCGGGCTGCTGGGCGGCGTGGTCTATGAGGACCCGTGGCTGGCCGGTGGCCATAACGGATTGTCGAACAGCGAGAACCCGAACAAGCCGGAGAACCCCTACCCGCGCGTGGCCGCGTTGCGCCAGCAGATGCGCGCTTTCGGATTGGACGCGACGCCGATCATCATGGCCGGCGGCGTGTGGTGGCTGGAGGAGTGGGAGGACTGGATCGACAATCCCGAGCTGGGCCCGATCGCCTTCCAGTTCGGCACCCGCCCGCTGCTGACGCAGGAAAGCCCGATCGCCGAGGGCTGGAAGCAGCGGTTGTTGGGCTTGAAGGAGGGCGACGTGTTTCTTAACCGGTTCAGCCCGACCGGGTTCTATTCCTCCGCGGTCAACAACGAGTTCATCCAGGAATTGCGCGGCCGCAACGACCGCCAGGTTGCCTACACGATGGAAGCGGTGGGCGACCACCAGGCCGAGTATGGCGTTGGCGCGCGCAGGCGGACGGTGTTCCTGACGCCGCCCGACCTGTCGCATGTTCGCCAGTGGGAAGCTGACGGCTTCACCCAAGCGCTGCGCACGCCCGATTCGACGCTGATCTTCGTGACGCCGGAGAAGTCGCACGAGATACTGGAGGATCAGGTCAACTGCATGGGTTGCCTTTCGACCTGCCGGTTCTCCAACTGGTCGCAGCTGGAGCCGGACTTCACCAACGGCAAGAAGGCCGATCCACGCAGCTTCTGCATCCAGAAGACGCTGCAGGATATCGCCCATCACGGCGACGATCCGGCGGTGCTGGAGAACAACCTGATGTTCAGCGGCCACAACGCGTATCGGTTCGGGTCGGACCCGTTCTATTCCAACGGTTTTGTTCCGACCGTTCGGCAGCTATTCGACCGGATCATGACCGGGCGGTAGTTTCCGCCAAGGCAGTTTCGATCGCCGCGGCGATGGCTAACAGCTGTGTGTCGCCCATTGTTTCGCCCATCAGCATCAGCCCGACCGGCGCGTCGCCTGCGCGATGGCACGGCAGGCTGATGGCGCATCGGTCGAGAAAGTTGCCGACGGCGCAGTTGCGCAGGATCAGTTGGTTGATGCGGGCGTAGGTCTCTTCCGGGTCGAGGTCGGTGATGCGGGGTGCGATGATCGGCACCGTCGGCAGCAGCAATGCGTCATAGCCTCGCGTGGCGGCGTCGAAGGCGGCGACGATGCGGCGGCGGGCGTTGATCAGATCGACATAGTCAGCGGCGGATTGGTCCCGGCCACGCTCGATGCGGGTGCGAACGCGGGGATCGTAGTCGGGACCTTTGGCGGCAATCAGCTGGCGATGCCAGGCGTAGGCCTCCGCGGTTGCGAATCCGCCGGCCGCGTTGACGCTGGGGATTTCGTCGAATGCTGCGAATTTCACCCGCGCGATTTGCGCGCCGGCGGCGCTGACCCGGGCGAGTGCGCTATCGAAAGCGGCGGCGACGGTGTCGTCGATCCCATCGAAGCCGAAATTGTCAGGGACGGCCAGGCGCAGGCCCGCCAGCGGCATCGGCTGGATTTGCGCTGGCATGTCGTCGGAAATAATCGCGGCGACGATGGCACAGCAACCAACGCTAGGTGCGAGCGGCCCGACTGAATCGAGGCTGGGCGACAAGGGCAGGACACCCTCGATCGGTACTCGCCGCGCGGTCGGCTTATAGCCGATGACGCCGTTGAACGCCGCCGGGATGCGGCAGGAGCCGCCGGTGTCGGTGCCGAGTGCGGCCACTGCCATGCGGTCGGCGACCGCAACGCCCGACCCTGAGGAACTGCCGCCCGGAATGCGGCGCGATGCCCGATCCCACGGGCTGGATGGGGTGCCGTGATGCGGATTGAGGCCGAGGCCGGAGAAGGCGAACTCCGTCATGTTGGCGCGTCCGACCGGGATGAAGCCCATGCCGAGCAGACGCCGCACCACCGGCGCATGGGCTGCCGCCGGGGGTGCGTCGGCCAGCACGACGGAGCCGGCCGGGGTCGGTTCGCCGGCAACGTCGAACAGGTCCTTGATTGCCAGAGGGATGCCGGCAAACCGGCTTGGCGCGCGGTTGGCGCGGCGAAGCAGGTCGGTGGCGTCGGCCATGGCGCGGGCCTGGGCGGCATAGGTCCGGATGAACACGCGAGAGCCTTCGCCGGCGGCATCCTCGATCCGCTCGATGCAGCTTTCGATCAGGGCGCGGGCGGTGAGGCTGCCGGCTTCGAGGGCTTGGACATGGTCTTCGATGGTGCGCATAAATCGAGCCTGCCGCGCCAGCCCCGTTCCCGCAAGGAGCCTGCCGATGACCGATGCCATGCAAAAGCCGATCCTGCTCACCGGCGCCTCCGGAAATCTCGGCCGCATGTTGGCCCGCGAACTGGCGGCGCGTGGCTTCAGGCTGCGCCTGTCCGATATTTCTCCGTTTCCGGACCCGCTGCCGGCCGGCGCCGACTTCGAGAAGCTGGACCTCAATGACGGTGTCGGCCTGTTGCGGCGTGCCGAGGGCTGCGGTGTCATCCTGCATTTCGGCGGCGTGTCGGTGGAGCGGCCGTTCGAGGAAGTGCTCGGCCCCAACATACGCGGGCTGTACCACGTCTATGAAGCCGCCCGCCGCGAGGGTGCGCGGGTGGTGTTCGCCTCGTCCAACCACTCAATCGGCTTTCACGAGCGCACCGAGACGATCGACGACGATTGCGCCTTCCTGCCCGACGGTTTTTACGGATTGTCGAAAGCCTATGGCGAGCTGATGGGCCGGCTATACTGGCACAAGCACGGCGTCGAAAGCGTGTTCGTCCGGATCGGTTCGGCCTTCCCGGAGCCGGTGGATGCGCGGATGCTGGCGACGTGGCTGTCTTTTTCCGATTTGGCCCGGCTGGTGGAACGCTGCATCGTGGCTGAGAAGGTTGGCACCGGCGTGATCTGGGGCGCCTCGGCCAACGAGCGCATGACCTGGTGGGGCCGCGATGCCCGGGCGGCCATCGGCTGGGAGCCGCGGGATAGCGCCGATACGTTTGCGGGGCAGCTGGCCGGGAAGGTCAGCGGCGATCCGGTAGCGGAGCGTTATATGGGGGGAGGATTTTGCGCGATCGGATATTCCAGGGGGAAGTAGATGCCGGTGCAACAACGGTGGCCGGCGTGAAGAAGCGTCTAAGAAGACGGGTTATACCGGGATGATCTCCTTCTCCTCCACCACGAAACTCTTGATCCGCCCGATGAACAACGCGCCGTCGGCGTGCAGCGCCTTTGCTTCCGGCGTCGCGTTGGACCGCTCCATCGCCGCCACATCGTCGAACCACAACTCGGCGATGCCGTCGATCGCGACATCGGTGGTCGGGATATCGGGGCGGGAGCGCTCGGCGGTGATGTGCGATTGCACGTAGCGCCGGATGCCCGGCACCCCGAGCGCCAGCGGGGCGTGGACTTCCAGCCAGTATTTCACGAACTGCTCGTGCGAGAATTCCGGCCGGCGGGTCAGCAGCGAAATCGATTTGATCATGTCAGGCGGCCTCCGCCCGGATGGCGTCGCTCAGCGTCTCGAAGATACGATCGACATGCGGCTTCTCGATGATCAGCGGCGGGGAGAGCGCCACGATGTCGCCGGTGGTGCGAATCAGCACGCCGGCATCGAAGCACCGGCGGAACACCGCCATGGCACGGTCGGTCGGCTTGCCCTCCCGCGGCGCCAGCTCGATACCGGCGACGAGGCCGAGGTTGCGCACGTCGATGACGTTGGCGAGGCCCTTCATGCCATGCGCCGCATCGGCAAAATAGGGCGCGATGGCGGCGGCGCGGCCGGGCAGGTCATCGGACTTGTGCAGGTCGACCGTGGCGATCGCCGCCGCCGAGGCCAGCGGGTGGCCGGAATAGGTGTAGCCGTGGAACAGCTCGATCCCCGCCGGCGCGCCCTCGACGATGGTGGTGTAAACGGCCTCCGACACGGCGACGGCGCCCATCGGCACGGCGGCGTTGGTCAGGCCCTTGGCCATGGTCAGGATGTCCGGAACCACACCGAGATGCTCCGAGCCGAAATGCGTGCCGAGGCGCCCGAACCCGGTGATGACCTCGTCGAAGATCAGCAGGATGCCGTGCTTGGTGCACAAGGCACGCAATCGGTCGAGGTAGCCTTGCGGCGGGATCAGCACCCCGGTCGAGCCGGCCACCGGCTCCACCATCACCGCGGCGATGGTGTCGGCGCCGTGCAGCGCCACCAGGTTTTCGAGTGCATCGGCGAAATGGGCGCCGAACTCCGGCTGGCCGCGTGAAAAGGCCTGCTGGTTTGGAGCATGGGTGTGCGGCAGATGATCGACATAGGGCAGCTGCGCGCCGAACTGCTTTCGATTTGGCCCGATCCCGCCCACCGACATGCCGCCGAAGCCGACGCCGTGATAGCCGCGCTCGCGCCCGATCAGCCGCACCCGCTGGGCGTTGCCGCGCGCCCGGTGATACGCCAGCGCGATCTTCAGGGCGGTGTCGGCGGCCTCCGAGCCGGAGTTGGTGAAGAAGATCCGGTCCATCCCGTCCGGCGTCAGCTCGGCGACCTTGGCCGCGGCCTGGAAGGCGATCGGGTGGCCCATGTTGAACGAAGGGGCGTAATCGAGGATCGCCGCCTGCTTCTGGATCGCCTCGGTGATCTCGCGCCGCCCGTGGCCGGCATTGACGCACCACAGCCCGGCGGTGCCGTCGATTACCTCGCGCCCATCCGGGGTGAAGTAGCTCATGCCCTCGGCGCGGGCCAGCATGCGCGGCTGCTCCTTGTAGGCCCGGTTGGACGAGAACGGCATCCAGAACGCGTCGAGGTTGTTTCGAACCGGCATCTCGTTCATGGCTGGGCGCTTTCCCGTCTGCGTGGCAATGTCGGAAATCATAGCCCGCGCGAGGAAATAAGCCATGCCGAACGGTCGCCTGGTGATCGGCAACAAGCGCTACTCGTCGTGGTCGCTGCGCGGCTGGCTGGCGGTGCGGCTGGCCGGGCTGGATGTCGAGGAGATCGTGGTTCCGCTGACCGGCTTCGGCACCGAGCCCTCGAAATACGCGCCGACCGGGCTGGTGCCGTATCTGGAGCATGATGGCAACCACGTCTGGGAAAGCCTGGCGATCGTCGAGTACTGCGCCGAGATCGTCCCGGCGATCTGGCCCGCCGACCACGCCGCCCGCACCCATGCGCGGGTGATCGCGACCGAGATGCATGGCGGGTTCCGCGACCTGCGCACGGCGATGCCGATGAACCTGGGCCGGCCGGATTTCGCCGGCCGTGGCCGCACCCCAGGGGCGCTGGCCGACATCGCGCGGATCGAGGCGCTGTGGGCCGACACGCGGGCGCGCTTCGGCGGGGCAGGACCGTACCTGTTCGGGGAAGCCCTCAACGGCGCCGACGCGATGTATGCGCCGGTGGTGGCGCGGTTCGCGATCAACCAGCCGGAGCTATCGCCCGTGTCGCGCGCCTACTGCCAGGCGGTGATGGCGCATCCGTTGATGGTCGAATGGCACCGGGGCGGCGCCGCGGAGCCGGCGGAGTGGCTGCGCGAGCCGTACGAAAACCTGCAATGAACACCGCCGAGGCGCTCGACCATGTCGGCATCGCCGGCCGTGACCTGTCGGCGCTGGCGGCGAAGTGGGAGCTTCTGGGATTCCAGCTGACCCCGCTCGCCCGCCATTCCGGCCGGCGCACGCCCGATGGGCCAGTGGTGCCATTCGGCACCGGCAACCGGTGCGTCATGCTGCGCCGCGGCTATCTGGAGCTGATCGCCATTGTCGATCCCGCCGCCTTCAGCAACACGCTGGATGCCTTCCTCTCCCGCTATGAGGGCATCCACATCCTGGCGCTGTCGATCGACGACGAGCAGGCCAACCTTGTCCGCCTGCGCCGCGCCGGCATCGATATCCCCGGCGTCGCCTACCTTGAACGCCCGGTGGACGATGCGGATCCAGCCGGCCCGGTCGCGAAATTCGCCCGGCTGCCGCTGCCCGATCCGGTCGAGGGCCGCATCCAGTTGATCCGCCATCTGACCCCCGAGGCGATCTGGCAGGAGCGTTTCCTGACCCACCCGAACGGCGCGGCCGGGCTCGACGCGGTGGTGCTGGCGGTGGCCGAGCCCGCCGAAACCGCCGCGCGATTTTCGCGCCTCGCCGGCCGTCCTGTCACCCCCGACCCCGCCGGCGGCTTCTGCCTCGACCTGCCGCGCGGCCGGGTGCGGATGGTGCCACCGGACGCGTTGGAGACAATATTTCCGGGCGTGGTCATCCCCTGCCTACCGTTCATCGCCGGCATCGTGCTGAAAACCAACGACGCGAACGCCGGCGCCAAAAGCTGGTTCGCCGCCCACGGCATCCCACACAAAACCCTGCCCGGCGCGTTGCTGCTGAATGCCGAACAGTCCGGTGGCGTGGCGATCCGGCTGGAGGCGTGACCGGCGCGGCCCGACGCGCTATGACCGCCGCCTGACGATACGGAGACCGACCTAGGTGGACACGACGACAACCCTGCCCAACTCCTTGCGCTCCGGCCCGGACACGCGCGGCAAATTCGGCGACTATGGCGGCCGGTTCGTGGCCGAGACGCTGATGCCGCTGATCCTCGCGGTCGAGCGCGCCTATGACGACGCCCGGGCCGACCCGGCGTTCAGGACCGAGCTCGACGCCTACATGACCAACTATGTCGGTCGGCCGACGCCGCTGTGGTTCGCCGAGCGGCTGACCCGGAAGCTCGGCGGCGCCAAGGTCTACTTCAAGCGCGACGAGCTCAACCATACCGGCAGCCACAAGGCCAACAACTGCATGGGCCAGATATTGATCGCCCGCAGGATGGGAAAGACGCGCATCATCGCGGAGACCGGCGCCGGCCAGCACGGCGTCGCCACCGCCACGATGTGTGCGCTATTCGGCCTGCCGTGCACGATCTACATGGGCGCCACCGACGTGGAACGCCAGAAGCCCAACGTCTTCCGCATGAAGCTGCTCGGCGCCGAGATCGTGCCCGTGACATCCGGCGCCGGCACCCTGAAGGACGCGATGAACGAGGCGCTGCGCGACTGGGTGGCGAACGTCGACAACACTTTCTACCTGATCGGCACCGTCGCCGGCCCGCACCCCTATCCGATGATGGTGCGCGATTTCCAGTCGGTGATCGGCGAGGAAGCCAAGGTTCAGATGCACGCGGCCGAGGGCAGGCTGCCCGACATCGCCATTGCCTGCATCGGCGGCGGCTCCAACGCGATGGGGCTGTTTCACCCGTTCCTCGACGATGTTTCGGTCCGGCTGATCGGCGTCGAGGCGGCGGGCCGCGGCATCGACACCCATGAGCACGCCGCCAGCCTGGCGCGTGGCCGGCCGGGCGTGCTGCACGGCAACCGTACCTATTTGCTGCAGGACGCGGACGGCCAGATCGAGGAGGCGCACTCGATCTCGGCCGGGCTGGACTATCCCGGCATCGGGCCGGAACACGCCTGGCTGCACGATATCGGCCGCGTCGAATACGTCTCGGCGACCGACGACGAGGCCCTGGCCGCGTTCCAGCTCTGCACCAGCACGGAGGGGATCATCCCAGCCCTGGAACCGGCGCACGCGATCGCGCACGTGGCCAAGATCGCGCCTGGCATGGATGCTGACAAAATCATCCTGATGAATCTGTGCGGCCGCGGCGACAAGGACATCTTTACCGTGGCCGAACATCTCGGCTTCTCGCTGTGAGCCGCATCGCCGCCCGGTTCGCCGCGTTGCGCGCGCAACGACGCGGTGCGCTGATCCCGTTCCTGGAAGCCTGGGACCCGGATCGGGCAACCTCGATGGAAATCCTGCGCGGCATGCCCGACGCCGGCGCCGACCTGATCGAGATCGGCATGCCGTTCACCGACCCGATGGCCGACGGTCCGATCATCCAGGCCGCCGCCAAACGGGCTTTAGCCGCCGGCGCCACCGTCGCCGGCACGCTCGGCATGGTGCGCGAGTTCCGCGAGCATGACAGCGAAACGCCGATCGTTCTGATGGGCTACCTCAACCCTGTTCTGTCCCATGGCGTCGAGCGGTTCTGCGCGGATGCCGCGGCGTCCGGCGTAGATGGGCTGATCATCGTCGATCTGCCTACCGAGGAAGCTGACCTGCTGCTGCCCCATGCCCGCGCCCACGCAATCGACTTCATCCGGCTGATCGCCCCCACCACCGACGACGCGCGTTTGCCGAAGGTGCTGAGCGGCAGCTCCGGCTTCATCTACTACGTGTCGATCACCGGCATCACCGGCACCCGCACCGCGAGTGCCACGGAATTGGCGGCGGCGATCCCGCGCATCCGGGCCGTCAGCGACCTGCCGGTGGCGATCGGCTTCGGCGTCCGCACTCCCGAACAGGCGGCGGAAGCGGTCCGCGCCGGTGACGGCGCGGTGGTGGCGTCGGCATTGATCGACACCCTCAGCGCCGGCATCGATGCGCAGGGTCGCGCGGCCCCCGACACCGCCCGGCGCGTGCTCGACCAGGTGCGAGCGCTGGCTCAGGGGGTCCGAACCGCCCGTGCCACCGGAGTCGCGGCATGAGCTGGTTGACCGAGGTCCTGCGGCCGAAAATTCGCACGCTGTTCAGCCGCAGCGTGGTGCCCGACAACCTTTGGCATCAATGCCCGAGCTGCCAGCAGATGATCTTCCATCGCGACCTCGAAGCCAATTTGAAGGTCTGCACGCTCTGCGGCTTCCACATGCGCGCCACTGCGCCGGAACGCCTCGCCTACACGCTCGACGAGGGCTTCACTCGCATCGAGCTGCCGAAAGTGCCGCTCGATCCGCTGCGCTTCCGCGACACCAAGCGCTACACCGACCGGCTGCGCGACGCCCGCGAGAAAACCCACATGGAAGACGCATTGCTGGTCGCCCACGGCAGCATCCTCAACCATCGCGTCGTCGTCGCCGTCATGGCGTTCGAGTTCATGGGCGGCTCGATGGGTGCCGGCGTCGGCGAGGGGATCGTCGCCGCCGCACGCCTCGCCGTGCTGCAGGACGCACCGCTGATCGTGTTCACCGCGTCCGGCGGCGCGCGCATGCAGGAGGGTGCCATCAGCCTGATGCAGATGCCGCGGACCGTGATCGCGACCCGGCTGGTCAAGGAAGCCGGATTGCCGTTCATCGTCGTGCTGACGGATCCAACCACCGGCGGCGTCACCGCCAGCTTCGCCATGCTCGGCGATATCCAGATCGCCGAGCCGGGCGCGCTGATCGGCTTCGCGGGGGCGCGGGTGATCGAGCAGACCGTGCGCGAGAAGCTGCCCGAGGGGTTCCAGCGCGCCGAATACCTGCTGGAGCACGGCATCCTCGACATGGTGGTGAAACGCACCGAACTGGCCGCGACGCTGGCGCGCATCATCGGCCTGTTGCGGGTCAAGGAACTGGAAGCGGCGTAAGGCGCATGTCGGATCGCGTCGAGGCGGCCATCGCCCGCCTGCACGGGCTGTACCCCAAGCTGATCGACCTCAGCCTGCACCGGCTGGAGCGCGTGCTGGCTTTGCTGGGCCACCCCGAGCGGCACCTGCCTCCCGTGCTGCACGTCGCCGGCACCAACGGCAAGGGCAGCACCTGCGCCTTCCTGCGCGCCATCGGCGAGGCGCAGGGCTGGCGCGTGCATGTCTACACCTCGCCCCATCTGGTCCGTTTCAACGAACGCATCCGCCTCGCGGGCAAACTGGTGGACGACGCGACGCTGGCCGACGCGCTGGCCGAGGTGGAGCGGGTCAACGCCGGCGGCGAGATCACCGTGTTCGAGGTGCTGATGGCGGCCTCGTTCCTGCTGTTCGCCCGCGTTCCGGCCGATTTGTGCGTACTGGAAGTCGGCCTCGGCGGCCGCGCGGATGCCACCAACGTGGTCGCCCACCCCGCCGCCTGTGCCATCGCCAGCATCTCGCTCGACCACCGCGAGATGCTGGGCGACACGCTGGCGTTGATCGCGCGCGAGAAGGCCGGGATCATGAAGCCGGGCGTGCCAGTCGCCACGGGTATGCAACCCCCCGAGGTGCTGGCGGTCCTGCAACGCCACGCCGACGAAATGGGGGCCACGCTCCTCGCCCG
>JANXRT010000339.1 GCA_025356735.1 Acetobacteraceae bacterium
GGCCGTCGCCCCTTGGAACCCCTCTACTTAAGGAATGCGCCCCGGGGCGCTACCCCGGCGGGGTTTGGGGCAGAGCCCCATCTTTTCTTCCCTATGGCGTCAAAATGCTCTCGATCACGATCGGCGTCTTGCGCACCCGAATGCCGGTCGCGTGATAGACCGCGTTGGCGATCGCCGCCGGCATCCCGACGATGCCGATTTCGCCGACCGCCTTAGCGCCGATGGCGTTCACGAAGGCATCGGTTTCGTCGATCGTCTCGACGACAACCTCGCCGATGTCGGCACAGGTCGAGACGTGGTAGCCGACAAGGTCCTGGTTGGCGAACCGTGCCCGCGGCCGATCGACCTTGGTTTCCTCCAGCAACGCGAAGCTGGCGCCCCAGACCATGCCGCCGGCCAGGTTGCTGCGCGCGGTCCGCGGATTGATGATCTTGCCGCAGGCGAACACGCCGACCATGCGCGACACCCGAATCGTGCGCAGCAGCGGGTCTATTCTGACTTCAGCGAACTGTGCGCCGAACGAGAAGCTGGCGTGGGTTTTCGTTACCGGGCCTTCCATTGCCATGCCGCCGAGTAGACCTTGCTGCATCATCACAGCCTCCATGAACTCCGGCTTCCATTTGCCGCTTGCTTCCAAGGAACCGCTGGAAGATGCCTTGAGGATGTCGGTCAGGCTGTGGGCGGTGCCATCCACGCTGACGATGTGGCCCCCGGCGAGTTGCAGCGTGGCCGGATCGTGCCCGGCGAAAGGGGCGTTCTCGGCGGTTGCGACATTGAGCAGCTTGGCCCGCAGCGCCATTGCCGTGACGTGGACGCCCGAGCCGGCCGAGCCAGTGGTGATCGAGCCGCCCGACATCGGGCCAGACGGCAGATCACTGTCGCCAAGCTCGACGCGCACGTGCTCGTCGGCGATTCCCAGCACATCGGCAGCGATCTGGCCGAGCACGGTGTAGGCGCCGGTGCCGACATCGTGCGCTGAGGTTCGCACCCGTAGCAGCCCGTCGGCCGATAGGGAGACGTGGGCGCTGGCGGGCGCCATTGCCGACGGGTAGGTCGCGGTGGCGCAGCCATAGCCGATCAGCACGCCGTCGTCGGTCTTCATTGAGCCAACACCGGCGGTGCGATTTTTCCAGCCGAACAGCTCGGCGCCGCGCTGGAAGCACTGCACCAGCGACCGGCTGCTCCATGGCAGACCGGTGACCGGATCGGAGGCCGGTTCGTTCTTCAGCCGAAGCTCAATCGGGTCCATCTCAAGCGCGACGGCGAGTTCGTCGACGGCGCTCTCATAGGCAAAAAAGGCCGGCGCCTCGGCCGGCGCGCGCTGGAAACCCGGTGTGTTGACATCGGTCGCGACGGTGGACTCCGACGTGCGGATGTTCGGGATGGCGTACATCCGTGCCGTGACATCGGTTCCGGGAAACGCCACGTGGTCGATCGCCGAACTCTGCCCGACCGCCTCGTGGATCATCGCCACCATGCGACCGTCGCGGTCCGCACCCAGCTTGATACGGTTGCGGGTCGCGGGACGGAACGAGCCGACGGTGAACATCGCCGCGCGCGGCACCACCAATTTCACCGGCCGGCCAAGCCGCCGCGCCGCCGTCGCGATCAGCACGGTGTGCGGCAGCAGCGTCGCCTTGCAGCCGAATGCGCCGCCGACATAGGGCGAGACGACATGTACGTCCTCGGCCGGGATGCCGAAGATAGTGGCGAGGGCGGCGCGCTGACCGACCACCCACTGGCTTGGCGATTCGATGGTGAGCTTGCCGTCGTTCCAGCTAGCCGTGGTCGCATACAGCTCCATCGGATGGTGATGCTGCGCAGGTGTCGTGTATTCGTGATCGACCCGTATCGCTGCGCTGGCGAAGGCGATGTCCGCATCGCCGATCGATACCGCCGACTTCTCCTCGGTCTCCACCTTCCGGTCGGGATCGTCGATCGCGGCGGAAGCGTGCTCGGCCGCGTATTCAAGGTTTAGCAGGCGCGCCGCCTGCTCGGCCGCCTCCATCGTGTCGGCGATGGTGATGCCGACGATCTGCCCCGCGTAACGCACCTCGTCCGAGGTCATCGGCATGAAGGAGGACTGCATGTGCCCGCCCTTCATGGCGAACGTTTCCTCGCCCAAATCCTGGTTAAGGTCGCGATGCGTCAGCACCATCTGCACGCCGGGCACCGCTTCCGCGGCGGCCGAGTCGATGCGGGTGATGCGGCCGCGCGCGACCGAACTCAGGGTCAAGGCTGCGTAGGCGGTGCCGCTATGGCCAAAATCCGCGGCGTAGCGGGCCGCGCCGGTGGCTTTCGCCGTTGCGTCACGGCGAACGGTCGGAAGGCCGATGCCTCCATCCATCTTAGTTTCTCCTGCTGGCGACGAGGGCCGCGCGCGCCACGGCGTGGGCACCGAGTTCAATCTTGAAGGCGTTTTCA
Organism: Acetobacteraceae bacterium; assembly: GCA_025356735.1. Classification (GTDB taxonomy): domain Bacteria; phylum Pseudomonadota; class Alphaproteobacteria; order Acetobacterales; family Acetobacteraceae; genus PALSA-911. The sequence goes on from JANXRT010000339.1 coordinate 2,425, forward strand.
GCGAGCGGCTGGGCGTCCGCGAACCCGGCACGGCCGGCGGCGAGTGCCGAGGCCTCGTTCAGGGTGACGCCGGCCAGGATCGCCTCGGCGGCATGCGAGCGCCAGGGTTTGGTGGCGACCCCGCCCAGTGAAACACGCGCCCGGCGCACTACATCGCCATCCATTTCGAGCGCCACCGCGGCGGAGACCACGGCGTAGGCATAGCTTTCCCGGTCGCGGATTTTGAGGTAGGTCGAGCGGCGGCCGGTCGGGGTGGCCTGGACCAGGATGGCGGTGATGATCTCGCCGCGTTTCAGCGTGGTTTCGCGCGCCGGATCCTCGCCATAGGCGACATGCAAGTCGGCCAACGGGATGGTGCGGTTGCCCGACGCCGACTGGATTTCGACTGAGGTATCGAACGCCATCAAGGCCGTGGCCCAGTCGCCGGGGTAGGTCGCGATACATCTTTCCGAGCCGCCGAACAGAGCCATCTCGCGCGTCACGCCATCGAGCGCGCTGCATCCGGCGCCGGGCACGCGCTTGTTGCAGGCTGATACGCTGTCCCGGAAATAGACGCATCGCGTCCGCTGCAGCAGGTTGCCGCCGACCGTGGCGGCTTCTCGAAGTTGCTGAGAGGCGGCGAGTTGCAGGCTCTCGGCAAGGGCCGGGTAGTCACGCAGCAGGGTTGCGTCCTCGGCTACATCGGCCATGCGCGCCAGGGCGCCGAAACGTAGCGCCGAGCCCGACGTGTCGAACGAGGCAAGCTCCGCCAGGTGGCCGATATCGACGATGCTGGATGGGGCCGCGAGGTCGCCGCGCATCAGATCGACCATCGTGGTGCCACCGGCCAGCAAAGCGGCGCCGGGACGGCCTGCCAATTGGAACGCCTCGTTCAGCGAGGCAGGGCGGGAATAGGTGAAGGGCTGCATGTCAGCTCCTCTGCTGTGCGTTGGCGGCAACCTCGCGCACCGCAGCGACGATGTTCGGGTAGGCGCCGCAGCGGCACAGGTTGCCGCTCATGTATTCGCGGATTTCAGCGTCGCTGCCGGTGTGGCCCTCGGCGACGCAGGCCACGGCGGACATGATCTGTCCAGGCGTGCAGTAGCCGCATTGCAGTGCGTCGTGGGCGACGAAGGCGGCCTGCATTGGGTGCAGCGCGCCGTCCGGGCCGGCTAGCCCCTCGATGGTGCCGATATTTCGACGTTGCGCCGCAGCGGCGAGCACCAGGCAGGCCAAATGCCGCCTGCCGTCGATGTGCACGGTGCAGGCGCCGCAGGTGCCATGGTTGCAGCCGACTTTGGTGCCGGTGAGCCCAAGATGCTCTCGCAGCGCATCCAGCAGGGTGGTGCGCGGATCGAGTGCCATCAGGTGATCGCGGCCGTTGACGTGCAGGGTCATGGCTAAAGGCGTTGCCGCGGGGGTTTGCGGCTGTTCGAAGTTCGTGTCGGGCATCCTGAAACCTCGGATTTGTCGTTGCGGTTGCGACGTTCGCTGCCTCTGCCTGGCCAGGAACTCGACGTTGGAGCAATGCAGGGTCCGGCACGGCGTTCCCGAACATCGAAGCGGAACGTTCGCGGCACGCCGCCTGACGCAGTGTTTTCCTGGCATGTTGGCGTTGCTGCGACGCGGTTGCTACTCTAGGCGACGATGCAAACCCCCTATGAAATTCTCGGCGTCGAGCCAACCGCCAGCGCCGACGCCATCCGCCGTGCCTATCGCCGGCTGGCCAAGCAGCACCATCCGGACGTCAACCCGGGCAAGCCGGAGGCGGCGGAGACGTTCAAGGCCATCGCCTCGGCCAACGACATCCTGTCCGATCCGGAAAAGCGCGCCCGGTTCGATCGCGGCGAGATCAACGCGGAGGGCGCCGAAGTGCCGCCATCCCGGCCCTATTACCGGGATTTCAACAATTCCGCGGAACGCGGGCGCTACGGCGGCGCGGCGGATTTCGGGGTCGATGACATCGAGGAACTATTTGGCCAAGCCTTCCGCGGCCAGGGTGGCGCACGCGGCGGTCGGGAATTCCGTGCCCGCGGCGCCGACGCCCACTACACCCTGACGGTCTCGTTCCTCGATGCGGCGTTGGGTGCGGTGCGCCGGCTGACGCTGCCCGACGGCCGGACGTTGGATGTCACCATTCCGGCCGGGCACAAGGATGGCCAGGCACTGCGCCTGCGCG
>JANXRT010000161.1 GCA_025356735.1 Acetobacteraceae bacterium
CACAGTCGGCTATGGGACCTTTCTACTGTCCGCTCGACCGCAAGCTCTACCTCGACACCGCGTTCTTCCAGGACATGCAGCGGCGCTTCGGCGGCGGTGGGGACTTCGCCTATGCCTATGTGATCGCCCACGAGGTCGGCCACCACGTGCAGAACCTGACCGGGCTGCTTCCCAAGGTGCAACGCGCACAGGCACAGGCGGACCCGCGCGCCGGCAACGCCATTTCGGTGAGAACCGAGCTGATGGCGGACTGCCTGGCAGGCGTCTGGGCCTATCACATGAACCAGCGCCACCAGAACATCGATGACAACGACGTGCGGCAGGCCGCCGCCGCAGCTTCGGCGATCGGCGACGACCGCCTGGCCCAGCAGTCTGGCCGCGGCGCAATTGTTCCTGACAGCTTCACCCATGGCTCGTCGGCGCAACGCGTGCAGTGGCTGACGACCGGCCTGCGAACTGGACAGATGAAAGCTTGCAATACTTTTGACAGGTAGCAAGCCCAGGGGCTCTGCCCCTGGACCCCGTCAGGGGACCGTCGTCCCCTGCACCCCTTCTACGAAGAAAACCCGGCCTTTTGGCCGGGTTTTTCAGTCAGGGCACCGGGTCCCAGCTGGTGCCGTTGAAGCGCTGCAGCTTCATGTAGGTGATCACCCGGTAGTCGGTCGGGCTTGTGTTGATCAGGCTGCCGGGCAACAACAACGGCAGCCGGAAATCATGCAGGTTCGCCGCCTGCTTCATGATGTTCTCGCGCGAAAGATCGTTGCCGGCCTGGCGCAGCACCTGCTCCAGCGTCTGCGCCACCGCGTAGCCAGCGACGTTGATCGAGTCCGTCACATCGGCGCTCGGCAGGTTCTGGGCCATCCACGCGCGCCACGCCTTCATGTCGGGATCCTCCGCCCACCTTGGATCGGTCGCGTCCTTGATGAACCCGGCCGTGATGACGCCGACCGACTTGTCGAGACCTGCCGGCTTGAAGGTCGCCGCGACCGAGGCTGAGCCAAGGTGAAGATATCTCGTCGGCTTCCAGTCGATTTCGAAGATCTTGCGAATCGCCTGGGCCGCCTGCTTGGGATAGGCGAACAGGAACAGCGTGTCGGCGCCGGCTTGGCGCAGCGACAATATCTGGCTGTCGATCGTGGGGTCCGTCGCCTCGAAGCTGGCGGTGGCGACGATCATCTCGCCGGCGCGGCCGCCCAGCCCCTCCTTCAACCCGTCGAGCAGGCCCTTGCCGAAATCGTCGTTCTGGAACAGCACGCCGATCTTGGCGTCCGGGTTCGCGGCGAGCAAATGCGCGGCATAGAATTTGGCTTCCGTCGTTAAGGTCGGCTGCCAGCCGATGGTCCACGGATAATGCTCGGGGTCGGCAAAATTCGGCGACCCCGCGGCCGCGAACAGTTGCGGCACCTGCTTGGCGTTGAGGTATTTCCGCACCGCCATGTTGATCGGCGTGCCGAGGATGTTGAACATCGCCGAGACCTCGTCCTGCTCGACCAGCTTGCGGACGTTCTCGACCGCCTTGGGCGGGCTGTAGCCGTCATCGACGCTGAGAAGCGTGATCTTACGGCCGTTGATGCCGCCTTTCGCGTTGAGCCACTCGAAATACGCCCCCTCGATCCGGCCAAGCTGGCCATAGGCCGACGCTGGCCCGCTATATGGCATGCTTTGGCCGATCTTTATCTCCGTGGCGGTGACGCCGGGAGTGGCCGACTTCTGCGCGTGCGCCGGAACGGCGAGCAGAACCCCCCCAAGCAACGCCGAAGCAAGCCATGCACGACGACGGATGACAGGCATCATGAGGTTCTCTCCCGCAAACCCGGTCTCGTCTGACCGACAAGGCTTATTGTGCGGCATCGTGGCCGGCTTTAGGCTGCGGGCGCAATCTTTTCAGAAGCTGGATGACGCCCGGATACCTGAAATTTCCGCTTTTGAAACGGATCGCCGCCTCAAGCTGCCACCTCTGCCTGGCGCTGGCCTTCCTGGTCGCGGGATGCGTTCAACCGCGCTTCAGCTCCCCTCCTTCCCTGGCGCAAACGCCCGCTCCGCTGAGCCGCGACCGAATGACATGGCTGGAGAGTCTCGCTTCCGTCCAGGGCACGGCCCGGCCGGAGATCGAGCAGCTTTATGTCCCGGCCGCCTCGGTGCCGGGCGCCAGCCAGCCGATCCCGGTCCTGCGCATCGTGTTCGATGAGCGCGCCTTCTTCGATTTCGACCGCGACGACCCCCGCGATGACGCCCGGCCGACTTTGGACCTGATCGCCGACAGCCTGCGTCGCGATGCGCCCGGCGCGGCGCTGACCGTGCTCGGCCACACCGACGCAACTGGCACCGACGAGTACAACCTCGACCTGTCGCGCCGCCGCGCCGGCAACGTGCTGGCGATGCTGATCCGCCAGGGCATCGATCCCGCCCGGCTCAGCGCCGTCGCCATCGGCAAGGCCCAGCCGATCGCGCCCAACGCCACCGAGGCCGGCCGCGCCCGCAACCGCCGGGTCGAGTTCATGATATCGGGGTCGGAGCCGGCCAACCTCGCCGTCGTCGCCGGCCGCGTGGTCAACGGCTCTCTGTTCCGCACCGGCCCCGGACCGATGCCGCGCGAGCCCGCGCGGACCGATATCGAGGTCCTCAAGCCGGCAGCCGATCTCGCTTCCCTCATGCCGGCCGGAATGCTTTCGCTGCGAACGCCGCTTCCGGCCGAGCCGGCAACCGTGCGCCGGCCGATTGCGTTGAAGCCCACGCTACGAACCCCCGCGCGTGAAAACCCTCCCGCGAGCCGGCCGGCCGAACCCCTTCCCGCCCTGCGGGAACCCTCAGAGCCCAGGAGCTACTGAACCCGCCATGTTCCGGCAACCGAAACCGGCGGAACAAACCCCGCCATCGCCCCCTGGCACGCTGGCCGCGGCCTTCCAGCAAGCCATCGCTTTCCCAACCTCGCGCGCCATGGAAACCGGCCTGGCTCCCGGCGACATCCAGCAACACGCCGCCAAGGAAGCCGCCTTCGGCCGCATCGCCGTCGATGAGCGCGGACTGACCGCCGGGATGCGGCTGCATCTGACCCAGCCGATGCGCGCGGTGTTCGCCCGGTGGCGGGAGGCGCGCGCGCCGTTCGACCGGCTGCTGGTGCCTCACATCAAGGACATCGAGGCCGCCGACCGCCTCGACGCCGAGATCGCCGACCTGGGCCAACGCTCCGCGACCGAGGTCGAGCATCGGGAAAGGCAGCTCGAGGCGGACACCGAATACACCCAGGTCCGCCAGCGCCACGACCGCGCCGAAACCCGCTTCGAGGAAAAGTTCGCCGAAAACAACCAGCGCGTCGCCACAGTCTGGGGCCACCATTGGAGCTACGTGATCGCAATCGGCTGCATCGGCATCGTCGAATGGCTGATCAACTACGACACGCTGTATTCCTTCACCCAGGTGCCGGCGATCGCCGCCGGCGCCACCATCATCCTCGGCCTGCTGCTGGCCTTCGCCGCGCACGGCCACGGCACCCTGCTCAAGCAATGGTCGCACCGGTTCGGCGCCCACCGGTCCCCCACCGAACGGGCCGGCGACTGGCGGCTGTTCGCCTTCTCGACGTTCAGCCTGCTGCTCGTGCTCGGCACCGCCGGCGGTTCGCGCTACGCCGCGGTGGTGCGGTCGCTGCATGCCGGCCCCAACCTGCTGGGTTCCGACGGGATCGACGCCAACCCGGCGCGCGATGTGGGGATCAGCCTGCTGGCGAACCTCGCCGCCTGGGCCGTCGGCGTCTTTCTCGCCTACACCGCGCACGACGCCGACCCCGAATACATGGAGGCAACACAGGAGCGCCGGGCCGCCCGCGCCCTGTTCAACCGCCGCCGGGTCCGGGTGAACAAGGAGATCGAGGGCATCCGCGCCCGCTACGCCAAGCAGCTCGGCGAAAAGCGAAACGCCGTGAAAAGCCGATCGCGCGGCGTCGAGGAGGAGCGCAACCTGCTGCTGCAGGTCCGCGCGCACGAGAAATCCCTCGTGGATGCCTTCCAGGCCGCGCTGGCGGCAGCCTGCACCCAGTACCGTGACCTGCTTGTGCGCACCGGCATCCAGCAGCAGAACTCTCTGAACTTTATCCGCTCCGTCGATGGCAAGCCGATCACGCCGTACGAATACGCCAACTGCCCGATCCTGATCGACGCCGAGTTCGTGCGGGAAATCCTGTGATGCGGCGCGTTGTCTTTCCCGTCGCACTCGCCGCCGTCTTGTTGTTCGCCACCCCGGCGCCGGCCGCCTCGCTGTTCGGCAGCGACGGCCTCGATCCGGCCTGGTGCCGCACGCCAGCGCCACGCCAGACCGTGCTGTACATCGACGACATGATGATGGCCGAGGGCCGCAGCGATTGGGCGACCAAGCTCGCGACCAAGCTGCGCGCCACCTTGGCTCCCGGCGAAAGTGTCGCGGTGGTGCGGCTGCTGGCCGCCACCGGCCAGTCGCGCGAAATCTGGGCCGGCTGCTGGCCCGGATTGACCGAGGCGGACCGCGCCGCCGCCAATACAAGGTCGATCGCCGACCTGTTCAGCCGCGACGCCGCATCGCGCCTGGAGGAGCAGCAAAGATACTTCGTGCGGGATTTCGGCCTGGCGCTGACCCAGATCTACACCGACGCCAAACGCCCGCCCGGCGCCGTCCAGATCGACATCGCCAACCCGCCCGACAAGGAGATCATCCGCGCCCTCGCCTCCGACGAGGCGCGCTTCAGCCAGAGCAAGACAACCATCCGCGCCGTGATCTACTCGGACATGGCCGAAAACAGCGACCTCGGATCGGTGTTCAAGCCGGCCGCCACGCCACCCGAGAACTACGGAAAGAAACTCGGCAGCTACCTGCGCAACAGCGTGTTCTACGCCTTCGGCATCGGCGAAACCGTCAGGCAGGCCGCCGTCACCGACCGCATCCGGAACTTCTGGTCCGCCGCCCTCACCTCGATGAACGCCAGCGTCGGCGGCCTCGGCGCCGACCTCAACATCCCCAACGTCGTCCCCTCCCGAAGCTACGCCTTCACCGTCGACCTCACCCGCGACGGCCAGGACTTCGACGGGCGCCTGTCCCTGCTGGTCGACGCCGAAGGCACCCTGACCGATAGCTGGCTCGGCATCTCACGACTGTCGATCGCGCTGGTCGGCGGAACCTTCCGCTGCCGGGGCGAACCCGAAAACCCGACCTGCCGCCTCGACGCCACCACCAATGGCGGCATCGCGACCCTGACCCCGTCGGAGACAATCGTCCTGACCGGCAATCAAAGGTCCGGCCTGACCGGTCAGCTTGGGGTCAAAGGGGCGATGTTTCCGTTGACCGCGAAGGTGGCGCAGGCTCGGTGAGCAAAAAGGCCAAGGGCTCTGCCCCTGGACCCCGCTAAGGGCAAGCCCTTAGGACCCACTATTTTGGGCAAGATAGCTGACGCGTGTCCAGCGCATTCTCCAGCAGCGTGCCGAAGATCGCCGGCTTGACATCGGCCCAATCCCGGCTGGCCGCGAGGATCAGCAGATCGAGCATGTCGCGGTCCACCGGCAGCGGTTCCACCCCGCCATGGGCGCCAGGCGCGAACAGCCCGCCATTGAACCGCCGCACGGTCGCCCGCAGCCCGGGCGAGAAGCCGCCCTCGTTCATCCAGCGCCAAAGATCGCCGACCAGCGCCACGAACGAAGCCGGATTGTCGCGGCACGCCTTGAGCAATTCCGTGAAAGCGTCCTTGCCCGGCAGCAGCCCGACCGATTGGGCAAACATGCAGAAGATGCAGCGCATCAGGAACGTCGCGACCAGTTGTGGCGCATGTCGCGGCTTGTCCTTCGGCCCTTCCAGTGCCCGCACCAGCCTGGCGAGCAGCGCGGCGATTTCACGTGTCACCGCGACACGCTGATGCGCCGGGTTCAGGCCGTGCGGCTCCTCCCAGATGCGGCGCAGCCGCTCCCGCTTCGCCGGGTCGCGCAATTCCGGCAGGTAGATCCGGAATCCCTCGCGATCCGGGAACTGTGCGTAATGCCGGCCGGTGCCGGAGAAATCGGCATACAGATCAAAACAGAACCCGACATCGCACACGATCAGGAAAGGCGGGCTGGTCTCGTCTGCCGGCAGGTCGCGGAGATACCGCTCCGCCTGCCCCTTCGTCGCCACCATGCCCCACGCCCAGAACGGGGTTTGCGCACGTTGGACCGGCGTTCTGTCTCGCCCAGGCCGAAGATCGACGCCTGCGGCTCGGCATTGGCTGCCTGCTTGGCTTCCAGGATGAAACGATCGCGACGGTAAAGGTCCATCCGCCGCGTGGTGGCGCCACCCTCCGGCGCGTGATGGACGACGCTGCGCTCGAACCGGTAATTGCCTCCGCCACCGCTCGCCACATCCAACAACGGTACGCTGATGACGCCGCATAGCTCGTTGAGGAACGAAACGTAGTTGGCGCGTTCCGCCTGCTGGGCACCTTCCCACCGGGCAATGAAGGCATCAACCGGATCACGCGACAAGGTTGAAACTGACACCGCCGCATCAAGTCACGAATTCGATGACGTGGCTACGTTAGTCTTTCGTAAGCGAATGCAGTCTCCTACCTAACTGCCCTGCGGATGCAAATCCTGCTATGAACCCGCTTGCTCCGCACCAGGAGACCGCAATGCACTCTGACATTTTGCAAAAACGCGACGCGATCACCGCACTTTGCCGCGAATACGGCATCGCACGGCTTGAAGTGTTCGGCTCGGCCGCCCGCGGCAGCGACTTCGATCCGGCACGTAGCGATGCCGACTTCCTTGTCACCTTCACCCTAGCCGCGCGTTATGATTTCGCTGCGTTTGCTAACTTTCAGGAAGCCTTGGAAGCGCTGCTCGATCGGCGCGTCGATCTCGTCGAACGCGAAGCGGTGGAGGTCAGCCGCAATTACATCCGAAGACGACGAATACTGGCCGAGGCCGAGCCGCTATATGGCTGAGTTGTCAGAGCGCGATACAACCCTGCTGCTTGACATGCTTCTCGCAGATCGCGACGCGCAGGGTTTCGTCGTCGGCATGAACGAAGCCGCCTTCACCGCCAGCCGCCTGCACCAGAACGCCGTCATTCGGTCGCTCGAAGTGATCGGCGAGGCCGCAGGCAAGGTCTCAGTTTCCGCCAGAGACTCACTTCCCGAAATCCCGTGGCGCGAGATTACCGGCATGCGGCACCGGCTGATCCATGGCTACGCTTAGGTGCGGATCGATCTGGTGTGGAATGTGGTCAATGACCGCACGGCGTTGCTAATCGCTATACTAGAACGGGTAGTTCGAGACGATGCCGGGGATGCCCAAGGACCGCCCTAAGCCGCCGCCATCCGCAGCCGTTCCGCTGCCCGTGCCCGGCCCATCAGCGGCAGCAGGTCGCGCAGTTCCGGCCCGTGATCCTCCCCTGTCAGCGCCAGCCGCAGCGGCATGAACAGGGCGCGGCCCTTTCGGCCGGTGGCGTCCTTGATCGCGTCGATCCAGTTCGGCCAGACGAAATTGTCCCACGGCTCGGCCGGCAGCGCTTCCAGTGCCGATATCAGATAATCGCCCTCGTTCTCGATCACCGGGGCGACGATCTCGCCCGCAACCACATCCCACCAGCCGCGCGCCTCGTTAAGCAGATCGAGGTTGCCGCGCACCGCCAGCCAGAACGCCTCGGTGGCGCCGGTCGGCAGCCGGTCGGCGACATCGGAGAATTCCGCCATGTGCAGCACGCGGCGGTTCATCGTTAGCAGCTGCGAAATATCGAACCGCGCCGAGGATTTCGAATATTTTTCGAAGCTGAAGCTGGCCGCCAATTCAGCCATCCCCAGCGGCTCCGGATCGTCGGAGGTGCCGAGCCGCGCCAAATAGGCGGCGATGGCGGAGGCCTCCACCCCGTCGCCGCGCAGGCTGCGCAAGGTCAGGCTGTCGAGCCGCTTCGACAATTTGCCACCATCGCTGTCGGTCAGCAACGGCAGATGGGAAAAGCTCAGCCGGCTCGGGTTGAAGCCCAGCGCACCAAACAAATCAATCTGGATGCCGGTGTTGGTGATGTGGTCCTCGCCGCGGATCACGTCGGTGATCTCGGTCGCGATATCATCGACCACGCTGGTGAAGGTGTACAACGGCGTGCCGTCGGCGCGGATCAGCACCGGGTCGGACACCGCGGTCAGCTTGACCAGACGCTGGCCGAGCACCCGGTCGATCCACGTCACCGTCGTGTCGGTCAGCCTGAAGCGCCAGTACGGGCGCTTGCCGTTGGCCTCGGCCTGGGCGCGCTGCTCGGGCGTCAGCCGCAGCATGGCGCGGTCATAGACGGGGGGCTTGCCCTGCTTCAGCCGCAGGTCGCGCTTGAAACGAAGCTCGTCCTCGCTTTCGAAGCACGGATACAGCCGGCCGGACGCCTTCAGCTTCTCGGCCACCTCGGCATACAGTTCCAGGCGCGAGGACTGATGAAAGCTCTCGTCCCACTCAATGCCGAGCCAGCGCAGGTCATGCTCGATCGCCTCGGCATATTCGGGGCGGGAGCGCTCGGCGTCGGTGTCGTCGATCCGCAGCAGGAAGACACCGTGTTGCCGGCGGGCATACAGGTAGTTGGCCAGAGCGGCGCGGGCGTTGCCGACATGCAGGTGCCCGGTCGGGCTGGGCGCGAAGCGTACTTTCGTCATTCGGTGTTGTCGTCGCCTTCGTCATCGTCGTCCAGGGACAGCCGCGGATCAAGCGACCGCCAGTCGCGTTCCTCCTCGCCGGCCGGCCGGTCGGCGAAGTCGCCAAGCTCGTTGGCGCTGCGCCAGGCGCCGTCCGGCTGATCGACGATCTCGGCATCCTCGCCGAACGCGAACCAGGCCTCCAGCAGATCCTTGGTCGGCATACCCGGCACCCGGCAGCGCTCGACGCTGTCACGCACGTAGCGGCGGGCGAAGGCGTTGGCGTGCATCAGCGTATCGAAGCCGGAGACTTCCTCGACGACGTTGTCCTCGGCGCCGCCCGAAAGATCGAGGATGCGCACCCGCCAGCCCTCGTCGGGCGCGAACAGGTCGCTCATTGCAGCAGCGCCTTGAAGTCGCTCATTTCAGCAAATTCGTGAATCCGTTGGTGATCGGGTAGCGGCGGTCGCGTCCGAACGCGCGGCGCGTGATCTTGACCCCCGGCGGCGCCTGCCGGCGCTTGTATTCGGCGCGGTCGAGCATCTTCCAGACTCGCAGCACGGTGGCACGGTCATGGCCGCGCTCGACCAGCGTATCGACCGATAGCTCGCCCTCGATCAGCCCCTCCAGTATGGAGTCGAGTATCTCGTAGGGCGGCAGCGTGTCCTGATCGGTCTGGTCGGGCTTGAGCTCGGCCGAGGGCGGCTTGGTGATGATGCGCTCGGGCATCGCCGGGCCGTGCGGGCCCAGCGCGCCCTTGGGAAAATGCGTGTTGCGCCACCGGCAAAGGTCGAAGACCGTGGTCTTGTAGAGGTCCTTCAGCACGGAGTAGCCGCCGCACATGTCGCCGTATAGGGTCGCGTAGCCGACCGACATCTCCGACTTGTTGCCGGTCGTCAGCACCATGTGGCCAAGCTTGTTCGATATCGCCATCAGGATCAGCCCGCGCGACCGGGACTGGATGTTCTCCTCGGTGATGTCCGCCTGCCGGCCGGCGAACACCGGCGCTAGAGCCCCGCCGAACGCCTCCATGGCGCCGGAGATCGGCACCGTGTCGCAGGAAATCCCCAGCATCCGGGCGCAGATCGCCGCGTCCTCCAGGCTGTCCGCGCTCGTGTAGGGGCTGGGCAGCATGTATGTCTTGACCCTGTCCGCACCCAGCGCATCGACCGCCACCGCCGCCGAGATCGCGCTGTCGATGCCACCGGACAGGCCGAGGATGACGCCGGGAAACCTGTTCTTTCCCACGTAATCGCCGAGCCCGAGCATCATGCTGCGGTACAGCAGCTCCATCCGGTCCGGCTCGGGCGGCAGGGTCTGTTGCACGCAGACCAGCTTGTCGCCATCGCGCCGCCATTCGGTAAGCCGGACTTCCTCCTCGAAATACGGCATCTGCACGGCCAAAGAACGGTCGCCGTTGAGTACGAACGAGGCGCCCTCGAAGATAAGCTCGTCCTGGCCGCAGATCTGGCCGAGGAACACGAACGGCAACCCGGTCTCGACCACACGCGACACGGCGAGGTTGATCCGCACCGGCTGCTTGTCCATCTCGAACGGCGAGCCGTTGATCGACAGCAGGATCTCGGCGCCGCTTTCCTGCAAAGTTTCCGACACCGCGGGGAACCACCAATCCTCGCAGACCATGACGCCGAGGCGAAAGCCGCGGAACGGCACCGGGCCCGGCGCCGGGCCGGCATCGAACACGCGCTTCTCGTCGAACACGCCGTAGTTCGGCAGCTCGTGCTTGGCCCGGCGCGCCGCCACCTTGCCGCCATCCAGCAGGAACGCCGCGTTGTACAGCATGCCGTTCTCGGCCCACGGCCCGCCGACCAGCACCGCCGGCCCGCCGTCCGCAGTGTCGGCCGCTAGCTCGAAGATCGCCGCCTCGCACATCGCGACGAAGGCCGGCTTTCGGACCAGGTCCTCGGTCGGATAGCCGCCGATCGAAAATTCTGGCGTCACCACCAAATCGGCACCCAGCCGGGCCGCCTCGGCACGGGCGCTGCGGATGCGTGCCAGATTGCCCGTCACGTCCCCGACATGGAGGTTGATCTGGGCGAGCGCGATTTTCAGTATGTCGGACATAGGCCAAAACTAGGGGCGGATGACGCCGTAATCAATCTCGGCTCAGGCGGCGGACCAGACGACCGGAACGCCGTAGCCGGCGAACACGGGATCAACGGACACGATGGCGGCCTCCTCCAGCCGGGATTGAGCGATCAGCAAGCGGTCGAAAGGATCGCGGTGCTGCCCCGCCAGGGAACCCGCCGCCAGGGCGTGCGCCAAGCTGATGCTGAGCGGTGAAAAGCGCGACCGGCGAACCAGGGTTTCAAATTCAAGGACCACGCGATCCACCTCCGGCCACTTGCCAAGCCGCTGCTTGGTCGCGATCTCCCACGCCGAAGCGGCGCTGACCAACACGGTCGCCGCCGGGTCGGCGATCGCCCAGCGCGCCGCATCGGGCAGCCGGGGATCATCGTTCCACCACCAGACGAGCGCATGGGTATCGAGCAGGAGCTTCACTCCCAGTGCGTCGCCTCATCCTCGGTCAGCGGGTCGAACAGGGCGTCCGGCACGATCAGGCCCTTGAGCAGGCCGGGCATGCGGGGGCCGACCGGTTCGATCGGCACCAGCCGAACGATTGGTTTTCCAGCCCGTGCGATGATGATGTCCTCGCCGGCGGCGGCGCGATCCACCAGCCGCGAAAGCTGCGTCTTGGCGTCATACAGATTTACAGTGTCGCTCATTAGACCAGACTAGATGGTCTGGTCTAATTCTTCAAGCGGTTTATGCGCCATTGCGCTTGCGCTCGTTGTTCTTGCGCAACAGGAATTCGCGGCCGACCTTGACTAGCGGCACCGCGTCGTATTCGACGATGTCGGCGGTGGCGTAGGTTTCGGACCAGGCGTCGGGGATGAAGCTGCCGGTGCCGACCACGTCGATCGGCGCGCGCGCATCGGCCATCACGCGGCACTTGTCGGTGCCGAAGCCGGACGATGCCACGATCCGCACCCGCGTATGCCCGGCTTCGTCCAACGCCTCGCGCATCCGCCAGATCGCGGCGGCGGACACGCCGGTGCCGACCAGGTAGCGCAACTCGGTGTCGCTGCGGTAGCGGCGGATGGCACCGGGCGCGCGGCGGTCGATCACGGCATAGCTCTCGGCCGGATCCAGGCCCTCCAGGAACCGTCCGCCATGGGTATCCAGCCGGAACGACAGCCGCCCACCGGAGGCCAGATCGGGAAACCGGGCGCAGACCGCCAGCCCGTCGGTGATCTCGCGGCCGAAATAGTCAACCAGGACAGTCAGGTTTTCATCCGGAAAGGTCTCGTGGAACATCTCCGCGGCCCGCACGGTCGAGCCGGCATAGCCGATCAGCGAATGCGGCATGGTGCCGAGCCCGCGCCCGGTGCCGAACCAGTGCGCGGTGCCGTCGCTGGCGTTGCCGACGAAGCCCTTGGCCCCCTCCCGCCGCGCCGACTCGCTGCCGACCGAGGCGGCGTAGGCCATCATCTCCTGCATCTCGGCCCCGGCGCAGTGGCGCGCATCCATTGCCAGGAAGCCGACATGCGGCAGCGCCAGCGACATCTGATAGGCGTTGTGGGCGGCGACGCACGCAGGCCCCAGCTTCTGCAGCAGGATGGTCTCGAGGTCAGACAATTCGATCAGGCTGCCCGAGATGTAGACCATCGGCTCGCCCGCCCCTACCCACTGGCCTTCGGGGTGGATGACATCGACGGCGAATTCGGTGTTTCTCGAAGTCGCCACCTCGCGCAGCCATTCCAGCATCAGCCGCGGCGCCGAGATCACCGGCCGGCGCATGAACAGCGCATACGTCACCGCGCGGTCGCCGAAGCGCTGCACGACGGTTCTGGTGCGATTGAAGTAGCTGTCCGTGCGGGCGGCGATATCCTTTGCCAGCTGGCCGTTCGTCGCGTTCGAACCGACGAGCGCGTCCACCGGCCGCTCCCTACTGCGCGGCGATGGCAGGGAACAGCCCCGCCGCCTGGCCAACCGGCCGCCGCCGGCTCTTCAGCTCCTCGGCAACGAGGAATGCCAGCTCCAGCGACTGCTCGGCATTCAGCCGAGGGTCGCAGAAGGTCTCGTAGCGCTCGGTCAGGTTGGCCTCGGTCAGCTTGTGCGCGCCGCCCACGCATTCGGTGACATCGCGCCCGGTCATCTCCACATGCACCCCGCCAGCCCAGGTGCCCGCCTCGGCGTGGGCATCGAAAAAGCCGCGCACCTCAGCCAGGATGGCATCGAAGCTGCGGGTCTTGATCTTGCTGGGGGTGGAGATCGTGTTGCCGTGCATCGGGTCGCACAGCCACAGAACCTTGGCGCCGGCACGCTCCACCGCGCGGATCAGCGGCGGCAGCCTGGCCGCCACGTGCGCCGCCCCCATGCGTGAGATCAGCGTCATCCGCCCGGCCTCGTTATGCGGGTTGAGCGTGTCCAGGATGCGCAGCATGTCGTCGGGCTCGGTGGTCGGGCCGATCTTCATGCCGAGCGGGTTCCTGACCCCGCGCAGGAACTCGACATGCGCGCCGTCGGCCTGACGGGTGCGATCGCCGATCCACAGGAAGTGCGCCGAGCACGCGTACCAATCGCCCGAGGTGCTGTCGACACGGGTCAGCGCCTGCTCGTAGGGCAGCAGCAGCGCCTCATGGCTGGTGTAGAAATCGGTTTCCCGGATCTGCGGCGTGGTCACGCTGGTCATGCCGCAGGCAGCCATGAAGTTCAGCGTCTCGTCGATGCGATGCGCCAGGTCGCGGTATCTTTCCACCAGCGGGCTGCGCGCGGCGAAATCCAGATTCCAGCGATGGACCTCGTGCAGGTCGGCATAGCCGCCGGACGCGAATGCCCGCAGCAGGTTCATCGTGCCGGCGGACTGAAAATACGCCTGCTCCATGCGCGCCGGATCGGGAATGCGCGAGGCCGAAGTGAATTCAGGACCGTTGATAATGTCGCCCCGGTAGCTCGGCAGCGTCTCGTCGCCGATGGTCTCCATGTCGGCGCTGCGCGGCTTGGCGAATTGCCCGGCCATGCGGCCCATCTTCACCACCGGCACCGCCGCCCCGAAGGTCAGCACCACGGCCATCTGCAACAGCACACGGAACGTGTCGCGGATGATGTTGGCGTTGAAATCGGAAAAACTCTCGGCGCAGTCGCCGCCTTGCAGAACGAATGCCTTACCCTCGCCCGCGATCGCCAGTGCTGCCCGCAACCGCCGTGCCTCGCCGGCGAACACCAGCGGCGGATAGCCCTGCAGCCGCGCCTCGGCCGCGCCGAGCTTCGCCGGGTCGGGATAGGTCGGCACCTGGCGGATCGGCCGGGCGCGCCAGCTTTCGGGCGTCCATTGCCGGCTGCCGGCTGATGTGGCGGATGGTGTCGTCATCGCATTTCCTCGGAGCTTTTCGCGAAATTGTGCGAGCCCGCTGCCGATCGATTACCACGCCGATCGATCGGCTGGCTACTCCGCCGCGCGGGCCGCGACGCCGCCCGAAACCCGCGTCCGGATGCGCATAGTGACGAACTCCTCCGCGGACGTCGGATGGATGCCGATGGTGCGGTCGAAATCCGCCTTGGTCGCTCCGCAGTTGATGGCGATGGCCAGGCCCTGCATGATCTCGGGACTGTCCTCGCCCATCATGTGGGCGCCGATGACCTTCTGGCTCACTTGGTCTACGACCAGCTTCATCAGCGTCCGCCGCGCCCGCCCGGTCAGGTTGTGGCGCAACGGGGTGAACCGCTCGACGTAGATATCGACCGGCCCCAGATCGCCGGCCTCATCCTCGGTCAGGCCAACGGTCGCGATTGGCGGCATCGAGAACACCGCCGTCGGGATGTTTTCCAGCATCACCCGACGCGGCCGCCCGCCGAACAGCGTGTCGGCCAAGGCGTGGCCCTGGGCCGTGGCGACGGGGGTCAGGTTGAACAGGTTGGTGACGTCGCCCAGGGCAAAGATGTTCGGCTGGCTGGT